>CAMVQX010000038.1 GCA_947169755.1 uncultured bacterium | reverse complement strand
TCAATCACATTTGCAATAGTAAATGTTTTTCCGGACCCTGTGATACCCAAAAGAGTTTGAGTATCATCACCACGATTTAAACCATCAACCAACTGTTCAATTGCTTTTGGTTGATCACCTGCGGGTTTATATTTTGAGGAAATCTTAAACTTATGATATTCCATAATCACCTTTTTGCGGTCATTGATATTAACGGCTGCGGAATATCCGTTATATATTTTCCGTCAACAAATTGTGCTATAGTTTTAACAGAATTTTGCATAGTTTTAGCCGGAGAAAGTTCCATTATCGACATAACTTTTACCGAACCGTCAGATATTCTGTCCATATAAACAATATAATCAAAATTTGAAAGTATCTTGTTTTTTGCAAACTTTTCAGACAAACCTGATGCCGCAGAAATTCCAATCAAGTCTTGAAATGCCAAATCAAAAGAATTTGCTCTTAATGTTGAAATAAAACCTTTTACATCCATAAATTCAGGCTCAATATAATTTAAATCAGTAACCAAATAATCAGGACTTGATTTCAATATATAAGAAATTAAATCAGAATTTAAATTTTTGAATTTTGTAATTGTATCAAAATTCACAACCATTTGCGGTTCATTTTCTATAACAAAAACTCTGCCCTCTTTATTTGAAGCATTTAAAAGCGCATCAAGCAATGTCGTCTTACCTGAATTTATGCTGCCTGCAATTACAACATTCTTTTTCATATCAATTGTATTAACCAAAAAATCAAAAATTTCCTTAGATAAAACGCCGCTTTTGATTAATTTTTTTGAATCAAATTCTTGTTTTTTACGAATCGTTATATTCATGCCGGTTTCACAAATATCGTCTCCGACAACACAAATAGAATAACCGTCAACAGACAAATTTTTAATTCCGTTAAAATCGTTACATTCAGTCATTGCGCCTATCGTTTTTATAAGAAATTGGAGTTGTTTCTCATCCAATTTTGTCTCTGTATTAAGAATCTTTCCGCCGATTTCAATATGAACACTTTTCGTCCCGTTAACAATTACTGCAGCTACTTTTTCATTATCAATCAGATATTGAATAGCACCAAAATCAGCGATAGCAACAGACAAATTATCAATCAATAATTCTTTATCAATATCAGAAATTTGTACATTTTCAGCTGCAACTTTATTTTCAACAAAGTTTTTCACCAATTCTCTTCTGCGATTTTTGGAATACTCAAACCAAACAGGAATTGTTTCAATTTTTTCCAGCAAAGCTTTCTTAAAATCGGACTCAATTGCAACCATTGGAGGCTCGGCAATTTCTATAGCCTTTAACTGCGGAATTTTAATTTTCTTTGGTTCTGTTGATATTTCTAATTTTTTAAACCTACTGCTTAATTTATTCTGATTTGACATAATTATTTCCTCGATATAGGCTATCCGAGACCAAAAGCGCCAAATTCTTAAAACTCAAGGCAACATTTGAATCCGGATTTACCTGCGAAACAGGTACACCTTTATTGATTGCGGACATCATGGTAAAATAGTTGTTTGGAATTTTCCAATACAACGATTTACCTAAAACTTTTTCGGCTTCATCAGCACTAATTTCATCATTTTCCATAAAACGGTTGATTAAAATCTGAATCTTTTCTTTTTCAATCCCCATTTTTTCGAATAATTCAAGACATCTTTGGCAATTTCTAAGTGCAGGCAAATTATTTATTGTTAATAAAAACACTAAATCTGAATTTTCTAAAGCACTAATAGCTTGCTTATTAAATCCGCTTGATGTATCAACAATTACATACGAAAACGCATTGCGTAGAACTTCAAACAGTCGAGAAATTTCCTGAACGGGAATCTTATCTTCGTGGCTGTAATACGGTGGATCAGCCAAAACATAAAGAGATGTCTCTTTATATCTTTCCATAGTAGATAGCAAATAATCTTCATTTAGCTTGTCGAGATTTTGAAGCATATGAGATATATTGAATGACGGCTGCAAGTCCAAAAATGTTGTAACATCCCCAAATTGGAAATTCAAATCAACAAGTGCAACATTTTCTTTAGTAATTTTTGCAAGTTCTAAAGCCAAGTTTGAAGCGATAGAAGTTTTTCCGACTCCACCTTTGTTTGAATAAATAGATATCACACGGCATTTTGATTTTTTAGGTTTTTCACCTGTCATTTGTGCATAAATCATATTAAGCTTGTTAATAAACACTTCTTTTATAAACGGCATTGGAATAAAATCACTTGCTCCAACACGCATGGTACGTACGATTATATCCATATCGGGTTTATCAGAAACCGTAACAACAGTACAATAAGGAAAATCCGAAGTAACTTTAGAAACAAAATTCAAAGCTTGCTCTTGATATCCTGAAATATCAACAATCAAAAATGCAGAAGAAAGTTCTTTTACGGCATCATAAGCTTTTGAAAAATCAGAAGTTCCCGCAAGGAAATTAAACTTTCCGACCTCATTAATATAGCTTTTCAAAAGCTTTATTGTGCTGTCACTCTCTGAAATTACAATCGTCCCTATCATACTTGCGATTATATCACGCAAGTATGATTTTAGCAACGATTATTAATCTGGGTAATACCAGTTACCAAGAATACCTTTAATTTGATCCTCACCAATTTTTAATGATTCATCATGTCTTAAAATATCTTGAACTAAACCATATGTTTCTGTTGTTGGAGAAGTTCCATTAATAGTACAAACTTCGTCGATTACATTTTGTATACTTTCTGATGTAACAGGTGTACCGTTTTTAATATCTTGTTTAATTTTATTCACGCTTTCTATTGCATCTGGCAGATATTCAACATCTAACTCATATTTTGGATTGTCATATAACCCAAAATAATTGTCATCAAAATAAGCTTTCAATTCTGGTTCTTGCATAATACTTTTTCTAAGCGGATTATCATATACATACGAAACATCATGTACATAAATGAAATCATGAGCATTGATAAGTTCATCTATAACATTTGGAGAAATTGGAGCACCCTGCTTTTGCATAGTTTTTATTTGGGCAATAATTTCATCTCTTATTTCTAAAGTTTGTCGTCCAATAATATCATATGTTTTTTGTAATTCAGCATATCTTGCTTCTTTTGGATATAAAGTTTTTCTTATCGCTTCGAATTCTGGGCCGTGTTTTTGACCATCATAAATTCCTCTATCAAGTAAATCACTTCTAATTTTCATCTCATCATATGGTTTATTTGCAGTTTTGTACTCTTTCATCAATTCCAAAACTGAAATTCGGTTATCCAAATCTTCGATTGCCGATAAATCAGCATCTCTAAATTCTTCACCTCTTAATTCATCAATTAATTGTTGTTTTTGTTGAATAGTTTCTTGTTCAGCTCTTCTTTGCGCTTCATCAAAACGTTTCTGCATTTCCTCTCTTTTTTGTTCTTCAAGCTTGCGATTTTCTTCTTTTATACGAGCATCTTCAGCCTTTTTAGCGGCTTCTGCTTTAGCTTGAGTTTCAGCTTCTGCTTTAGCTTGAGCTTTTGCTTTTATTTCTTCTTCAGAGAAAAGTTCACGTCTAGCTCTGTATTGATCAACAGCTTTTTTCAAACCTTTTCCCCAATTAGCTTCAACTTCAGCTTTACTCTTGGTTAATGCAGTTTTAATCGAACCAAATCTGTCAATTTTAGGCGCAACTTTGTCTATAGCAGACCTCAATCCCATTGGAGTAACACCTAGTTCATTTGCATACTCATTAATCCACTCAATTGAAGGCATTTCACCATTAGCTAATCTGGCATTGACTTTATCTATAACATCAATTACCACTTGTGGGTCTTCGATTTCACCTCTAAGTTGAGTTTCCTTAATATTTTTAGTTTCTGAATCTGTTAGAACTGATCTTGTTTGTTCAGCAGTTTGACCTTTTGGTAATAAAACTCCTTCAAAATCTCCGGTGCGAGTTATTGTACCATCATTATTAATACGTGTTCCTTCGGGTAATTCTTTTACAGTGTTATCAACACGACTGTTAAGTGTAGGATTTTCACCTTGCTCAACTTGTTTTCTGATACTAGCTCGTTTTGCAGCTACAGCATCATAAGTCGGTTCCTGACCTGTATGCAGACTAACATCAGACAATTCCTTTGCACCTTGACTAGCTCTTCCTGAACCTAGGAAATATGCTCCTCCTTCTGAAACTTGTGCAGTATACCCTGCATTATCCGGTGCTAAAGGTGATGTAAATTCATCTTTATATATACGAGCCATATAGTCATTTATTGAACCGGTTTGAGCTTTTTGTCCATCAGCTATCAATCTTTTGTTATAAGGATTATTTAGTGCTGCATCAATATTTGCTTGTTGTTGAGCAGGTGTCATTTTCGGATTGTTACCGATAATCATTTCTTTGATACCCTGCGGACCATATTGAGCTGCAACATCTCTGAATTGAATCATATGAACATATTCGTGTGCAATTATTTCTGTCAATTCACCGAGATTAGTCACATCGTTATGGATAAGGATTCTACCATTAACCCAGTCAGCCGCACCTTGAGCACCGTCGACACTGCCAAATTCAACCTTTAATCCTTCCGGCAACCCAAGTTCTTTAGTAAAAATTCTTGCAATTTCGTCTGCGACTTCTTGTCTTGAATGAGTTTTTGCGAAATCGCGAATATGTGCAGAATTTTTACTTGTTATATCATTGAACACTTGTCCCATTCTTTCATAACGTTGAGTTAATTGGTTCTTCAATTCACCTGTAAGGATACCTTTTGTAACTTCATTTGATCTTGCAGCAGATGCCAAAGGCACTTTGGGCTGTTCATTCAAACCGTCTAAAATCCACTGTTGAGTAACCTTCCTTTGAGCAGCAGATGCAGGATTATGACCTTTTGCATATTCAACATGCGGATCATTTGTGCCGGTCTTACCAAATAAACCGAATCCACCATCATCACCAAAATCTAATCCAAAATCATCATGTCCAAAATCTTGTTCAAACAAGTGTTGTTGTTCTTCATAGTACATAGCCGCAGCAGCATCATCAATTGCTTGTTGATCTAATCTGTTTTGTTCTTCTCTTAATCGTCTTTGTCCTTCGGTGGTAGCTAAATCAATATAATCTTCACTTGTTGTTCCATCTCTTACAACTCTTACGCCTTCAGGAGCATCAGCATCTACATAATAAACTTTTTGACCATCAGGAGCTACATAACCGACAACTTCAACACCATCAGCAGCATCATTTGAAACTTTTACACCTGATTGTTTTTGTTCTGCTACAGGTTTAGCTTGCGATGCTGCAGGTTGTTGTGCATGCGGTTGTCTATAGCCAGCTGAAAGAATAATTGTGTCACCGCCTGCTGATTTATACACTGGTGTTTTTGTAGCATAATATTGATCTACAAAATATTTTTTGAAAGCTTTTGGTTGTAATCTCTGAGCCGCATGATCTAATATTCCGTGCGGCATAGCATCCATACCTGCTCTTGTTAACAAAGTATTAACTTCATTCATAAACAAAGAATTATTTATTTGTGGAAATGGTCTGACATTCGCAGCATATTGATAATGTTCAGCTAATTTTTCCAAAAATGCTCGTTGTTGTGCTGGTGTATTAATACCACGTTCAATCATCTCTAATGCTTCATTCGCAGTTCTATGCATTTGCGCAAAGTATTGATTGTGAGCATCTGCACTGGGATAAAAATGACGTGTACCCATATTGTTAGGCAAATTATTTCTACTAATACCATCCAATTTGATAGAAGAATTGCCAGTTGTAGAATATGGATCTCCATAATTTCTTGCAATTTGCTCAATTTCTTGTGCTTTAGTTACATAATTATTGCTTAAACCATCATAGTTATGCAACTGACCGGCTTTCATCTCATACAACTTGCCATTTTTCATATAATAGAATTTATCACCTTCAGCACCTTGATACGCTACTTTATGTGCTGTTTGAATTGTCTGTGTATAAGATTCTACACTTGATGTATATGCACCACCATCAATTGCTCCATTTAATGATTGACGAACTTCTAATGAATTAGAAACATAATTCAGCGGCAATTCCCTGCCATCATTTCCACTAACCCTGCATAATTCATTTTTATTCATTTTATCTGTAACTACAAGTTTTCCGTTTTCATTCTTAACGATGTATACAACATCTTCTTTATTTAGAATTACACTTCTTTGATTTGGAAGTTGTTCACGCAATACTTCACAAGTTTGATAAGTGAATACTTCTTCTGCTCTTTCTACATATTTATAAGGTTCAGAATTTGCTTCAGCCTTTAATGGTGCCTCTGCTTTTTTACCCTTAATCTTGATAAGATTTTTCAACTCATCTAAAATTGGTTTTATTTGGGCTTGTACAGCTTTGGCTTGAGTTTTTGCAAATTGAACCATTCTATTGCCCAAAGATCTCAATTCCTCAACAGACATCTTTCCTACATTTGATAATTGTGTCTTGAAAGATTGCCAAGTTTCTCTTGCGCTTGCGCTCAATTCTTTTAAGTTAATTTTATCTGCAAGGTCTTTAATATTTTTAGATTTTTGTTCAACTTGAGCCTCATGAACTTCGTCTGCCTGGCGCGCTTCTTCTGCTTGACGTGCTTCTTCTGCCTGGCGTGCTTCTTCTGCTTGGCGCGCTTCTTCTGCTTGACGTGCTTCGTCTGCTTTACGCGCTTCTTCTGCCTGGCGTGCTTCGTCTGCCTGGCGTGCTTCGTCTGCTTTACGTGCTTCGTCTGCCTGGCGTGCTTCTTCTGCTTTTGGAGCTTCGTCATTAACAATTTTGGCTTTTTCTTGTCTTATAGCTTCGGCACGCTCTTTCAAAGCTCCTTTAACCCCAGGATTTTTCCTTACATCACCTGTTATCATTTGATCAATCTGCGCAAATTCTTCATTAGTACATTTTTCAATCAATTTAACAACTTCCGGAACTTCTGTTTCACTAAAGCTCTTTCCTGCAGCTTTTTTCTGAGCAACAAGATCAGATAGCTCATCCATAGTCATAGCAGGTTCATTTTGAGCTTTCACCTTGTCTAAATGTTTTTGAACTCGGTCATAACAAGCTCTTGCGTTGTCATCACCAAAGTTTTTGCCCTTTAGTTGGCCTTCAATTTCTGCTAATGCTTCAGAATTGTGAGCATTTTGGTCAATATAACGTTCCAAAACCGCACAATCTTCAGGAACTAAAGAATTTCTGCTATTCAAAATATTTTGAGCATCAATTCTGTCAAATTCAGCACATTGCTGTTCGTATATTGCTTTTTCCTTTGGTGGCAATTTTTGAGCAGCTTCGTCTAATGTTTTAAGGTGCTGACGTCTTATGTCTCTGTTTGCAATTGCTGAAACCTCACGTCTGGTTGTAGCTAATTCAACGCCACTTGTTGAGTGTTCAGCTACATTTTTAACTTCAGCTTCAATTGCCTGTACTTTTTCTGTAGGCTTGCCGGTTCTTGATTGTCTTCCAAAATCACCAACTGGAACACTGCTGTTATCGGCCACAGATTTATTAACTTTAGGTTCATTAGACGAAGTCGGAGCCGGTTTAGAAACTCTATCAAGAACAGGTGTATTACTTTCAGTATTAGTATTAGCAGCTTTTCCATGACCTGCAGCCATAAAATGACCAAATGCATTACCTCCTAAGGAGAACCACATGGTCTCTTTCCACCCTTGAGTTGTTCCGTTAAATAACTGATTGTATCCTGCAAATGCTCCAATATCAGCACCAACATCAAGAGTATAAGCAAGGGCATGTCCGGCAATGCTTCTTGTTGCAGTTTCTGCACCAAGATACAATTTTGAAGTTGCCATACCTACTCCGGCACCAGCACCTGTCAATACGCCGTTCATAACTGAATTATTAAGAGTTGCAGAACGAGATTCAATAGTATTGCCTGTAGCACTGGTTTGAATATTTGACCTATTCATAGCATAATCTGCCGTACCTGTTGCCATACCTACCGATGTAGCCATAATAGCCCCATATGACAAAGACCCCTCTGCAGCCCCTACCCAAGCAGTCAATCCTTTACCAATAAGACCACCTACTCCCATACCAGCAGGCATAGTTGCAAGCATAACTGTAGCCATCTTACCATATTCTTGCGAAGTCTGGTAATTTTCAGTCATTCCTGCTAGATTTTCAGATAATTTTTCTCCACCAAGTGACGCCAAATAATCTTCAAATGAAATATGTTTACCTGATGCATCAACCAATCTACCTTCTGCGGCAAGTTGCAATTTACGTTTACCCTCGCCGTTCAAATTTTGATATATTCTTACAAGATCCGCTTTTGTTACACCAAGCCCAATTTGTGAACGGAAATCGTTAACAAATGTATCAAGCCAACCACCTGAAGATACAGCATTATATGCATTTAATTGACTTGCATCTACACTGCGTACAAACTGATTATATAACTGCATATTTGCATCAATCTTATCTTGGCTTAAATTTGAAGCTCCTTCAAAACTCAATTTTGATTTGTCAACCATTTTAACAAGATCCGGATATTTTTTGCAGAAAATATCATAAGCTTCTTTCGTTAAGAATACTCTATTTCCCATAGCCGCATCTCTTTGCGATGATTCATAAGCATGAACAATTCTAGCACATTGAGAAAATCCTGTATTACCGGTCACTGTAGACTGAAACGGTGTATCCAAAAGATCTTGTGCAGCTTCGCTATAATCAATAGACATACTAAAATAACGTGCAGCCATTTCAGCATTTTGTTCCGGAGTTAAATCTGCTTTATAACCGCCTATGCATAAAAGAGTTTCGATATTCCCTTTTACGCCTCTACCCTGCGCATCTGCTCTTTCTACACAACTTAAATCTTCTAATGCACCCATTTCTTTTTCTTGGCATAACAAATCGATACCGTGGATAACATCAGCATTCTGTGTAGCAATTGCTTGTTCTACCTCATCAGCTAAACCGTTACCCTTAAATACAACTCTGTCGTCTGCAGCCTTGATAAAATGGAAACCTTCTTCTGCTCTGAATCTGACTTGTTCGTCATAAGTCAAGAATGGATGTTCATAATTGATTGTTGCAGATTTGAGTAATGCATTATTAGCTGCCTGAATATCTTCAGGATCTTTATCCATTTGGTGATATATTAATGTACTCAATGCATTTTGATTATTAAATACAGCTTTATATCCTTTTGAAGCATTATAATCAGCAGCGCTTTGCATAGCGCCATCATAATCAGCACGAGTATTACAAGCTCTTAAACCTGCCTGCATATTTTCTTTTTTATTACCGTAAGTTGTAATATTTGTGCCAATTATAGTGTTTCTTTGAGCTTGATCAGTTACTGCATTATTGGCAACCCAATCAGCTTTCAATACCCAAACTTCATCTGCACTAAATTCAGAGTGTAAGTACGATTCATAAGAACCTTCTCCTTTTTGGTTAATAGCAGAACTAACTGCAGATAATATCCCGGGTGAGTTAATTCGTGAATTCGCGGTTATAATAGCAGCTTCATCTGTACCTGCACCATTGCCAGCTTTTATGATATCATTTGCAATAGCAGAACCAATCTGTGTTTCTACAACTTTGGTATCACATTGTATAGGATTACCATTACCATCAAGGTCAAAGTAATAAGGTGTTCCACTATTACCACAAATTGTTCTAACATTTGACACACCATATGTAGCAGAGCCAGCATTTTGCTTGTCTTTAGCTTCTACATATCTATCTGCCGCAGACAAATAATCACGCCAATCACCGCTTATTAGTTGAACTTTTTGAGGATGATAACCATGATCCATTGTACCTTTGGTACAATGAGTACCTCCGTTATAATCATATACGATTTCTCTTTTAAACTCACGATGTTTTATATTTTGTGCTTGAATTTCATCAGGAGCAACAACATATTTTTTCGCTTGCTTACCTTCACCTACAGTACGAACTTTTGAAGGAATTTTTACATTCTTATCATAATAATCTGTCCTATAAACATACCCTTGATCCAAAATTTTCGGTGTATCTGAAGGGTTATCAGGTTTTGCAAAGTGTGATGCAGTATATACATTACCTTTATCATCCATTACTAATAATCTTTCACGGTTTGTTTTTGTACCAATAACCGTATACGTTTTACCACCATATGTTATTTTTTTCCCGGCGCCATTATAGTTTTTCAATCCCATTGCACGAAGTTGCTTATCGCGTTGAACTTCAGCTTCATGCTTTCGTTGTTTTGCAATAGCAACTTCTCTGGTATCTCTGCCTTTAAATGCTTTATCGGCAGAAACTTCACCAGGAACATTGATTACATCACCTGCATTAAAATGACGATTTTTACCTTTGCCTTTTACTGTTCCGGGATTTGCCGCAAACAATGCTTCTTTTGTGCAACCGAATTTTGAGGCTATTTTATCAGCACTTTCACCAAACTGTACAACTATACCTTTTGCGCACCCGTTTTCGTATTGTACTTGGTATGTTTTTCCATTAATAACTTTTGTTTGCTGAAGTTTTTCATACTCAATTGCACCGGTTTCAGCATTTTGCTTCATATCATAGATATCTTGTGTTTTATTACCATTTTTGTACTCTTTAGTTTCTTGTTTCAAACCTTGATTATAATCATATAAAACTATTGTTGTTGAATTTGGTTCTGTTGTAACTTCTTTAGTAACAACTGAACCTACATTTCCATTTTCAGTTTGCACAGCTTGGAATGTTCTTTCGGTTCTTTTATCTCCTTCGGTAATTACTTCTTCTGTCGGAACAAGTGCTGTGTTGCCGCCTTCTAATTGAACATTTTTCTTCGTTAAAACGGATGTTCTGCCACCGGTTTCCGTAGTTGTTTCGACTTGACCGTCTTCTGTGTATTCAATATCAGTTGTTCTTGTTTTATCGCTGCCTAAATCTTCTACTCTATGTTTCAATCTTGGATTTTTACCAAATTGATCATATTCAAAAGTTTCTTCTACTTCACCCTGTTTTGCAACTGTTTTTGTTGCCAAGCCACTTTCATAATCTGTGACTGAGTGCAAGCCTGTATCAGATTTATCTACAGTTTCTCTTCTGATTACGCCATCATCACCAGATTCTTTAACAGTTGTAGTCTTACCTTCGTCACTCACTGTAGTTACTTTTACAGCTACATCTCTGCCATCAACTACTCTGTATTCTGTATCTTCTGTGCTTCCGTTAGCTAAAACTCTGTTTTGGCTTACATAATGTTTATCTTTGTCTTGTAATGTTGTAACCGTATTACCTTCGTTATCAGTAAAACTGTGTTCCAAAGAACCATCATTATTAATAGTTTGTTTTGAGCCATCTTTATAAGTAATTTTGATAGTTCTTTCTGCACCTTCACCTACAACTTCAGAAGTTTCTATGGCATCACTGGATTGAGAAAGTAATTCTATTACTTCAAATAAATCTTCTTTTTTAAGTTTTCTTTCTTTCCCGTCAACTGTAAACTTCTGACCTTTCAAGCCAAGACGTTCAAAAATTCTTCCTATATCACTACCGGCAAGCTTTCCATCACCCTTATCTTCTTCTAACAACATTCCTATAGCTGCAGAAATTTCTTGAGCGTCAAGCATTTCATCGCCAGCACCGCTATTACTTTTTACATTATTCAATGCGTCAAATATGGCACGCTGAGCATCATTTTTAAGCTGGTCTCTTCTTACGCCGCCTTTGATGCTGTTCATGTCAACTACTCTGTTTTTATTGCCTAGTCTAACTTCTTCGCCTGCCATAGTCCACCTATTAACTTTTTCCTATACATAGCTAGTCGGCAAAATGTCTTAATTTCTTCAGTAATTTTAAAAAAAAATTTACAATACTTAACTAATTATCAAAAAAAATTTTTTACGGATTTTAATGCAAGACGGAGACAAGACATGAGAATAAATACAATTACCCAAACTATATTTACAGGAAATATAAATATAAATCTATTTGATAAATATAATAAACCAATACCACAAGAGAAACTTCAACTTAGAGGAGCTTGTGCGCAATTTGCAGATACATTTGATTTGGATGTAAACGCTACAAAAGACCCCTATTTTACATTTCCTATGAGAACTCAAACT
>CAMVQX010000037.1 GCA_947169755.1 uncultured bacterium | reverse complement strand
AAAAGGCATGCCCAAGCTACATTCGGAATTGATTCAATTATAGCTTGAACAATTATTCTCAATCTGCGTAATCTGACAATCAATCTCAAAGCCCTGAGTGCTCTCAAAACTCTGAATGCACGGAAAGATGAAAACGCTCCGCCTGTCGGAATCCAAGATATTGCAACTAATATAAAATCAAAATTGTTCCAACCGTCTTTAAAAAAGTTTTTCCCGTAAACAAAAAGTTTTATAGCCATTTCAATCGTAAAAATAATAACGCAGGCAAAACATGTCTGATGTAAAAAATTACCGATATACTGGCAAATTGAAGGATAAGTTAAAAGTCCCAGTGCTATTGCGTTATAAATGATAACTGCAAGTATAAAATTATTAACGTGTTTATTTTCAATAAAAATTCTAAGCTTTTCTCTCATAAACTCCCCTCAAAGAAATTCCCGGAGATGGATTCGAACCACCGTTGAATGATCCAGAGTCATCCGTCCTGCCGCTAGACGATCCGGGATTGTCCTTTGTTATTATATTACAAAAAAGATTTTACAACAAATTTTATAAGTTTTCTTTTTGTTCTTTTACATATTTATCATTGGAATTAAGCGCGTAAGCTTGTTCAATGGCTTTTTGTGCACGTTTTTTGTATTTGTTATCTTTTGTCTGTTTATATAAATATTCATTAGCATATGAAAGATACAGGTACGGTATGTATGAATTTTTTACTTCTGTGAGTTTATCGAAATATTTTGCGGCATTTTTCATATTGCCCTTAATATAGCTGACGTATGCCAAACGTGTTAAATGCTTTTCAATATCTTCAGTTTCGTAATATTTATCAATTTTATCATCTTTGCTTATCACTATCGAAACTCTGTCAGATGATTTTTTAACGGGCAAAACATTGCTTTCGTATATATTTTTTCTGCCTTCGTCTACCCAATAAGGACTGGCATAAGACAAGTTTTCATTTGCGCTTTTTATTCTCTCTTTTGTTAATGGGTGTGTTGAAATAAATTTATCAAGCTCCGGAAGTGTATTAAAAAAGTTTAAAGCTTCTATAGCTTTTGAAGGTGAATAGCCGGCTTTGATAATAAGAGTGAGTGCTTCTGTATCAGCCATATACTCCATCATTTTAAATTCGTTATAAGTCTTTTTTATCATATACATTGCTGAAGCTGAACCCACAAGTTTGCTCTCAGGAGATAAACCTCCCTGATATGCACTATTCATTTTAAATCCTTTTATCATATCGGATAATTTTTTTTGAAGTTCATAAGATCTTTGCTGATGATTAAGTATAAGGTGTGCCATTTCGTGAGCTATAATAAAAGCTAAAGCATCTTCGTTTGTGTATAATGAATCATACAAAGATGTATGTATTGTAACTAAATTAGCCATTGTGGACGATGCATTTACATCTTCTGTAGTTTTTCTTATTGCAATACGCCAATTCATGTATCCTAAATTATTAGCTCTGATTAGGCGCTCAGAAATTCTATAGACATTATAAAAATCGACTGCAGACGGTTCTTCTGATAATACATTGGATTTCTTTTTTAGTATAGGGTATATTTCACTTTTATATTTGTTTTCGTCTTGTGCAAGTTTTTTTGCATAAGATGTTTCGTCAATAGGTGTTATTTCAGAAAGAGTTATTAATTTAGGGTCTTTTATGTTTGGCAAAATTTGTTTTTCTAAATTTGTATCCAAATATTCATATTTAATAGCGTGTTGTTGAGGAGTACTGTATTTTGTATTTTTTTTAATTTCTTTTAATTGTTTATCGACATATGAACCTGCAAATGCGCTAAGAGGAAGCGATAAAGCTATAAGTAAACCCAAAATCTTTTTCATAATATCTCCTTTTTTTTGTTCTTATAATAAGACATCATTTGAAAATTTTCAAGTTTGTAATGGGAGTTTTAAATCAATTTTGTCGAAAAACTTAATAATTTTTGTAATTTTAAATAGTTTGTTTTATAATAAACCCATTAGGGAAAGAGGTATATTTTATGGCATTTAGATATGATGCGGGCGAAGTTATTACCGCAATGGTAACGCCTTTTAACGAAAAAGGAGAGATAGATTACAACAGAGCTGAAGAACTTTCGAAATATTTGATTTCGCACGGTTCTGATGCAATTTTGGTTGCAGGGACTACCGGCGAAGGTCCGACACTTACACATGAAGAAGAATTTGAACTTTTAAGTACGGTAAAACGTGCCGTCGCAAATAAAGCTAAAGTTATTATGAATGCAGGTTCAAACTCTACCCAAACTGCCGTGATGGCTGCAAAATGGGCTCAAAAAGAGGAAGTTGATGCAATCCTTTCTGTTGTGCCTTATTATAATAAGCCATCTCAAGAAGGTATGATAGAACATTATTCTGCAGTAGCTGAAAGTGTTGATTTACCTATCATTATTTACAATATTCCGGGGAGAACCGGTGTGAATATGAAACCTGAAACGGTTGCTTGTTTGGCTGAAAAATATTCAAATATTGTAGCTATAAAGCAAAGCTGTTCAGATATGGATGCAATTTCCGAGATGATTTTGCAATGTCCTGATGATTTTACTGTATATTCAGGTGATGACAGCTTGACGCTTCCGATGATGGCTTTGGGCGCTCGCGGTGTTGTTTCTGTAGCATCTCACATATTCGGATCTGAGATGAAATCAATGATTAGAAATTACAAATCCGGAGAATTTTTGGCAGCATTAAATATGCACAAAAAATTGTACCCGGCATTTAAGGCATTATTTATGGCACCAAACCCTGTACCCGTAAAAGCAGCATTGGCTCATTTGGGTATGATTGAAGACGTTGTCAGAAGACCTTTGGTAGAACTTAATGACAAACAAAAGGCAGAATTGTTCAAAGTTTTAGACAAAGTAAAAAAGAATTAGCCGTTATCGGTTATAAAAAAGTTATAATTTGATTGTATATTGGAAAAGAGGAATAAAAAAGTGAAAAACAAAATTTTAATGTTCTGGTTTATCGTTCTGATAGTGATTGTTTCCACTATTTTGATTTTCGTTAAACCGACAAAATTAGGACTTGATTTGGTGGGAGGTTCAAGGCTTGTTCTTGAGGCTGAAACTACCGAAACTATTGCAAAAATTACTCCGGAAGTAATGAGCAGATTACAAATTGCGATTGAACAACGTGTAAACAAACTTGGTGTTGCTGAAACTGTTGTTCAACAAATTGGTGACAAAAGATTGTTAGTTGAAATTCCAAACGTTACTGATTTAAAAGAAGCAAAAGCTTTTATCGGCGAAACAGCACAGTTGGAATTTAAAAAAGAAGGTAAATTACCTGACGGTACTCCTGTTTGGATTTCAACAGGTTTGACCGGTCGTGATCTTACAAAATCTACATTGAGTACAGATGCTTCAGGTCAGTGGGTTGTAGCTTTGGAATTTAATGCCGATGGTGCAAAGAAATTTGCGGATTTGACAAAAGAATTAGTCGGGAAACCAATGGCAATATTCTTCGACGGTGATTTAATTTCAGCGCCAAACGTAAACGAAGCTATTTATGGCGGCCACGCCCAAATTTCAGGCGGTAACAGCGGATTTGCATATGATGAAGCTGAAAGAATGGTAAATCTGTTGAATGCCGGTGCATTACCTGTTCCTGCAAAAATTGTTGAGGAAAATACTGTTGGTCCTACATTGGGTGCCGATAGTGTTGCAAAATCTCAAAAAGCAGGTGCAATTGGGTTGTCGCTCGTTATGGTATTTATGATTTTGTATTACAGAGCGCCGGGCGTAATTGCTGATATTGCTTTAGTAATATATAGTTTGATATTATTCGCTTTATTCAAAACAATTCCTGTAACATTGACTCTTGCAGGTATTGCAGGTTTTATTCTTTCTGTAGGTATGGCAGTTGATGCCAATATCTTGATTTTTGAAAGAACAAAAGAAGAATTAAGAGCAGGCAGAAACCTGTTTACAGCTATTAATTCAGGTTTTGACAGAGCGTTCACAAGTATCTTTGATTCAAATATGACAACAATTATTACTTGTACAATTCTTTATTTATTAGGTACAAGTGTTGTTAAAGGTTTTGCTTTGACATTGGCACTTGGTGTTATGGTTTCAATGTTCTCGGCAATTACCGTTACGAAGAACTTTATGCATCTGGTTTTCGGTACTGGTGAATTGAAACATCCGGCATTGTTCGGCTTGAGAAAAGATGAAATCGGTCAAAGCTATGAAGCAGTTGAAACAAAACGTGAAAAAGCTCGTTTTGGGATACTTGACTAAGAGAGGTAATTAAAAATGATTAATACAGGAAGAAAAAATTTATTACAAATAGTAAAATTCAGATGGCTGTGGATGGCTTGTAGTGCGCTTCTTTTGATTCCCGGCATTATAGCAATGATATATTCATCTGTAACTTATTCAAATCATGCACCAATGAAGGTTGGTATTGATTATACAGGCGGTACTATTTTGCAGTACGGTTTGGAACAAAAATTAGAAAACAGTGATATTACAAAGACAAGAAATTCTTTGCAAAGTGTTGGGATTGAAAACCCTTATATTCAGATATTGAATGTAAATACAGAACAACAAAACAATACAGAATCAAATATCAGTTCTATCATTTCAATAAGAACAAAATTTATTGATAAAGATTCAAACGATCAGGACAAAATTACAGAACAACTTCAAAAAGATTATAACAATCCGGAGTTGATTTCCGTAAGTTCAGTCGGGCCTACAATGGGTAAAGAGTTGTTTAAAAATTCTTTAATTGCTTTGACACTTGCAATTTTGGGTATTATTGCATATTTGTCATTCAGATTCAGATTTGATTATGCGCTGGCTGCGATTTTGGGACTTGTGCACGACGTGTTGTTTGTATGTGGTGTATTCTCAATATTAGGGCTTGTTTATAACGTTCAAATTGACGGGCTGTTTGTAACGGCGATATTGACTGTAATCGGGTTCTCAGTTCACGATACAATTGTTGTATTCGATAGAATCAGAGAAAATTTGAGATATTATTCAAAGAAAATGTCATTTGGTGAAATTGTAGACGCTTCAGTAAATCAAACATTGGCAAGAAGTATCAATACTTCTATTACAACATTGATTACGTTGTTGGCGCTTTATTTCTTTGGCGGTGTAACAACAAGAGATTTTGTACTTTGTATGATACTTGGTATTTTAATCGGTACATATTCAAGTATATTCTTCTGCAGTATGCTTGTTGATTTTTGGAACGATAAAAAGACCGCTGTGCAAGCTGCATAAAATTAATACACACAAAAAAAGACCTCGTCTGAGGTCTTTTTTTTTTAGGTATAAATGTTCAAAGCCTGACATTATTGCTACAAAATACACTATAAAACGGCTTTAATTGCTTCTGTCATTCCTGTTGCATCTGCAATATTTTTCCCTGCAATGTCGAAGGCTGTGCCGTGTCCCGGAGAGGTTCTTATTATATCCAAACCAATGGTCATATTTACTGTTTTGTCGCCGGCTACGGTTTTGATGGGGATTAATCCTTGGTCATGATAATTTGCAATAATGCAATCGAAATTAGAATATTTAATAAACAAAGTATCTGCAGGCAGAGGATTTGTTATATTAATCCCGTTTCTTCGCAATTCATCAACTGCAGGTTGTAAAATCTCAATTTCTTCACGTCCCAAAATACCGTCTTCTCCGGAATGAGGATTAAATCCGCACAATGCAAATTTTGGCTCTAAAATGCCGAGTTTAGATATAAAAAATTCTTTCAGATTTGTAATTTTTTCAATAACGATTTCTTTTGTTAATTTAATTTCCTTTAACGGTACGTGGCGTGTAAGTAATAAAACTCTAAAATTTCCGGCAACAAAAAGCATTTCTGCAAGCTGATTATCATGTGCAAGATATTTTTGTAAGATTTCCGTTTGTCCGTTGAATTTGTGTCCCGCCAAATATAGCGCATTTTTTGCAACAGGTGCGGTTACAATAGCTTTGGAATTAATTTCGCAAGCTAATTTTACGGATTGAAACGAAAATTCTCCGGCGTCTTTTGTAATTTTACCGGGTTCAATGTCTGCTTCATAAGGAATTTCAATTATTTCATAATCTTTATCAAGTTTCCCGTAAAAATCCAATATTTTATTATTCGAAATTATTGCAATTTTTTCACCTGGCAAATCTAACGCATTTAGGGCTTTTATTGTAATTTCAGCCCCAATACCGTTTGGATCGCCTGTTGTTATAACAATTTTATCCATTCAAACCTTCGTGTGACTTGAAATATTTAAGTATATCAATGAGAGTATCAGAATTTCCAAGGTTTCCGGATTTTGTAACTATCCATTGTGCGTTATGATCAAGTGAAAGTGCAATTGCAGGTGCTACTTCATCAATAAGTTGGAGTTGATATGCTCCTATTGCGCTGCAGCACTTGTAAGAAGTTTCTCCGCCAAGTGTAATCAAAATTGCTTCTTTTTTGTCTAATACACGCCTTGTTAGTTCCGCTAAAAAGTCTGTGATTACATCCGCAAGGTTTGCTTTTGAGAGTTCCGCGTTTAATGAAGTTTCCGAAAATCCGTCAAAATCCTTAATCAATTTTGATGTATGAACAACAACCGTATTGTCAAAATTGAGATTTGATACGATTCTTTCTACCAGTTCAGGTGTAACTCCGTTCAAAACAGTTTGTAAATCAAAACTGATAGCCAAAATGTTCTCAAATTCATCACTGTTTTCAAGTTTTTCTATCTGATTTGCAGTAATTTGCGTCGCGCTGCCTGATACTATAAATTTTGGCAAGTTTGGAAAAGTCTTTATAATGTGTTCATTGTCCAAATCTGCAAACCAAAATTCGCTGAGTGCTTGAGCAAAAGCTGCAGTACCTGTCGGCAGTATTTTGTTTTCGCTTTTCTTTATCGCAAGAGCAATTTGTTCTATATCAACTGTAGAAACCGCATCAGCTACAATTAATTTTTTACCCTCTGCGACAAGCTCATTAATTCTTTGTAAAATAGGGCCTGCCCCTTTCATAACAGTCTTTAATTCAATTTGTCCGATTATATCTTTATATTCATCGGCTAATTGATTTTTTAAAAGCGTGGGCACATGTGATTCTATTATCGGAGAATGAGGATCGAGTGCCATTTCTGTTCTCTCAATCGGGATACCCTTTAGCATATGGTATCCGCCTACTGTTGTTCTCATCTCGGCAGGAAATGCAGGTACAATAACAGATGCTTCGTAATCGGTTACTGATAAAATTCCTAAAACTTCAACAGCTATATTACCTCTTATTGTTGAATCTATTTTTTTGTAAATAAAATCAGGATTAAGCTTTTCTAAAAACATTTTTGAAGCTTTTTCAACTTTTTCAAAAGCGTGTTCAGCATCAATATTTCTTGATTCTGTAGAAATAGCCCAAGTTTGAGTACCTTTGATATTTAAAGGTTCAATTTCGTCAGACAAAAGAATTTGGGTATTAGCACCTTTAAGATGAAATTGAAGAGCTGTATCATTTGCGCCAGTCAAATCGTCAGCGATAATCCCGACTATGTTTGAATTAATTATCATATTTGTTCTAAATCTCTTTTTGATCCTAATAATCTGATATTATTGGCAATTATAAGGAAGCTTTCTCTTTCGTTGCCGGTAGCCTTGTCTGTCCATTTGTTTTGGGCAATTCTACCGTCAACTACAACTTGGATACCTTTTTTTACATATTCTCCCGCAAATTCGGCAAGTTTATCCCACACATCAACGTTAAACCAGTCTGCAACTTCTGATTTTGTTTTTGCATCCCATCTGTTTACAGCTATAGAAAAGTTAGCTTTAACCTTTCCGCTTTCAAAATATCTGATTTCAGCATCTCGTCCGACTCTGCCTACCAATACTGCCGTGTTCATATTTACCTCTTTTCTTATATTTTAAATTCTACAACAAAAGTACAGTTCTTCCAAAAACGTGTAAATTTTTGTTAATTTAAAACATTGAAAAACATTGGTTTTATTTGTTATATGCTTCAAAAAATTCTCTTAGAGCATCGTGGCCTTTTAACATTGATTTGTAATCAACGTATTCATCTTTTGTATGCATATTGCAAACCGTTGCCAAACCGACAAGATACGGAATGAATTTTTCGCCTTTGGAATTTGTTTGGTTTGCGTAGATATGAGTTTCAGCGCCTGCGTGGAAAGTTGTAATATCCGGTTCAACACCGGCTTTTTTTGCGGCAGCTTCAAAAAGAATAGGAATATATTCATCATTAACTTTTTCAAACGGTGGAAGATGTTCTTCAAATTCTATAGTTACTTTTGCCAAATCAGAATGTTTTTGTGCAAAATCCTCTACTGTTTTTTGCATAATTGATTTCAATTCTTCTTCTTTGCTTCTGCTTGCACTTCTGATAGAGTAACTTACGGCAGCATCAGGGTTGATTATATTTGTAACTTTTATATCCCCTGCTTGAATTCCGCCTAAATTGCAAGAAGTTACAACAGATCCGTTTTCTTCCCAAAATACGCCTTGAGGAAGTTGAGATATCAGATCTCCGAGTAATTTTGCGGCATTTGCACGAGTTTTGTCCCCGATATCTATGCCTGAGTGTCCGCCTTTGTGACTATGGATTTCTATTTTTACAAGTGTGTAACTTGCCCCTGCGACTTCTAATTGCCCCAGAGTGTCACTATCGCATACCAAAATATATTTTGATTTGATATCATTAAAATTAAGGTGTTTAACCCCTGACATACCCGATTCTTCATCCCGTGTAAAAATACATTCCAAACCGCCGTGCGACATTTGTGAGTTGGCAATTTCTTTTGCAAATAAAAGTGCATTTGCAACTCCGGCTTTGTCATCAGCACCAAGTGTTCGCCCTTCAGCATGAATATTTCCGTTGTCGTCTAAATATGTTTTTACCGGGCTGTCATCGCCAATTACATCCATATGTGATGATAGCAATAAATAATCTTTACTATTGTCTGTAGGAGCTATATCTATTCTGACATTGCCGTAATCATCAAGTTTTGCCGGAATATTATTTTCATTACAGTAATTTATTATCCAGTTTGCAACATTTTCTTCGTGCAGCGATGGTGATGGAATTTCTGCTAAAGTGCAAAATAAATCAATAAGTTCATGTTCTTTTCTTATCTGTTCTATTGTCATAATTCTCTCCTTTTTAGAAATTTTATAACAAGTACCAACACTTGTACTCCCCCAAAGGGTATAACTATTTTATGTCAACAACACTTACGCCGTCTCCGCCTTCTGTATCTTCGCCGGGTCTGTATTTGGCAACGTATGGTGAGGTATTAAGGAAATCCCTTACAGCTGATTTTAAAGCACCTGTTCCGTGTCCGTGGATAATAGTAACGCAGGCAAGATTTGCAAGGCTTGCTTTATCGAGATATGTCTCAAGACTGTCCAGTGCTTCTTCAACTTTGTATCCCCTTAAATCGAGTGTACTTGCAATATTAATTTTTCTAAGCTCAAATTTTTCAAACGAGCCCGGTTTGTATACATTTTCTTTTCTCTCATATGATGGATCGTAGGGGGCAAGTTTGTTTGTTTTGATTTTTGTTTTTATATTGCCCATTTGTACTGTTACAAAATCGTTTTTATCGGGTAGTGAAAGTAAAACAACAGACTGATTCAGCTCTTTTAGTGTTAATTTGTCACCCTCTTTTGTGCTATTCCAATCAATTGGAGCATATTTTTTCTTTTCATCATATTCTGATAATTTGCCCCTAAAGTTTTGTTCGGTTTGCGCTACACGAGAATATGAACGTCGTGCAATTTTTTCGGATTTTTCTTTGCGCAATTCATCAACTATATCTTTAATTTCAGCTTTTACTGCCAAAATTTCTCTGTCGAACTTTTCTTTAATATTTTTTACAGTTTTCTTTTTATCTTTTTTTACTGCTTCGAGGGCTTCTTCGTACTGTTCTTTTAATTCTTGTGATTCTTTTTTAATCTCTTCTGTTTCGGCTAAACTTTTTGCAAGTTGTGCTTGCGTTTCTTGGAGTTTTTCAACAACCAATATAGAGGGATCTTTTGATGATACCAAAATTTCTTTTGCTTTTTGTGCTATTTCATTATCCAAGCCTAAATTTGACGCTATTGATATAGCATTACTTAAACCGGGGATTCCCATCAAAAGCTTGTATGTAGGTTTGAGAGTATCTGTATTGAATTCAACTGATGCATTTTTAAAATAGGGATTTGAGTATTCAAGAGCTTTTAATTCGCCGTAGTGTGTTGTTATTGTCGATAGTACCTCTTTTTCAGCAAGTTTTTCCATAATAACACGTGCCAAAACTGCACCCTCTGTCGGGTCTGTTCCCGCACAAATTTCATCAAGAAGAACAAACGTTTTGGAGTTGCTTTTTTCTAAAATTTCTATAATGTGTGTCATATGTGATGAAAATGTTGAAAGATTTTGCAGAATACTTTGATCATCACCAATATCGGCAAAAACATTTTCAAACGGATAAATTTTAGCGGAAATACAAGGCAAAAACATTCCGGCTTTTGCCATAAGAATAAAGAGTCCTATTGTCTTTATTGTTACTGTTTTTCCGCCTGTGTTCGAACCTGTTATAATTACAGATTTGTAATCTTTTCCTATTTCAAAATTGTTAGACACAATATTTTCAACATTTAATAGAGGGTGTCTCATTTGCTGAAATTCAAGGATTTTGTGTGTTACGATTTCAGGTTCTGAGGCGTGTAATTTTATTGCATAGCGGGCTTTTGCAAAATGAAAATCGATTTTGGCGAGAATTTCCTCGGACAAAATAAGCGGATTAATTTCATCTTTGACAAGATTTGTTAATCCGACAAGTATTTTTATAATTTCGGAATTTATGTTAGATTTAATTTCGCGGATTTTGTTATTCAAAGGAACGATTTGTTCAGGTTCTATATAAAAAGTTTTATTTGTGGCTGAAACATCGTGTATTATACCTTTCACTTTATTTTTAGCTGATGCCATTACCTGAAAAACAATTCTGTCATCTCTTGTTGTGTAGATGTTTTCTTGTAGGTGTTTTGAAAAGTCGGGTGAATTTAAAAGTGATGAAACTGTATTTTTAAGATTTTTTTCATTATCTTTTAAAGCAGAATACAGCCCTTTCAATTCTTCAGACGCATCAGCTCTGACGTTCAAATTTTCATCAAAAGTGTCAAATATTTTTTCTTCTAAATCTCTGTCTGCTAACAAGTTTTGTGAAAGTGTTTTTAATAATGAATTATCTTCCAAATTGTTATTCAAAAAACTTTTCACCAGTCTTGAGGATTTTAGGGTTTTTGCAACATCAATAAGTTCTTCTTCTGACAAATAGCTTGCTGTCAGGTTATTTTTTATATGTTTAATATCTGTGACAAATTCAATCGGAAGTTCTGACGGCATATCAAGTATAAATTTTGCCTCTCTTGTTTGTTGCAATTCTTTGTTTATAAGAACAATATCGCTAATCGGCGAAATATTCAGACAAAGCTCCTTGCTCTGTTTTGTTTTGGCAAACGTTGCAAGAGTTTCCTGAATTTTGTCAAATTCTAAGGCTTTTAAACTTTTTTCATTGATGTCCATATGATTATACTAGCATGAATACATGATAAATATTATTTGCAGCACTATTATATTTTTAACTAAATTATTTTTTAATAAATTTTGCCAATTGATAAAATTTTTGGTATGATAAATTCAACAAGGGGAGAGATATGGCTGACAGACAAAGAGTAAAAGAACAGGATAAAATTCAAAGACGTTCAAATTTTGAGCCGGTTGAGAGTAATCTTACAGATGAGCAAGTAAAACTTGAGGCATCAAGATGTTTAAATTGCAAAAACCCAAGATGCGTGCAAGGTTGTCCTGTAAATATTCAAATTCCGAGTTTTATACAGGCAATAAAAGACGGTAATCTGAACAAGGCAGGTGAAATCATCCGCCAAACAAGTATGCTCCCGTCTGTTTGCGGCCGAGTTTGTCCTCAAGAAAGACAGTGTGAAGGTAATTGCGTTTTGGGTATAAAGGGAGAACCTGTTTCTATCGGTGCATTGGAAAGATATGTAGGTGATAATACTAAAGCTGAAACTCCCCAAATTAAACCTTCCGGTAAAAAAGTTGCAATTGTAGGCTCCGGATGTGCAGGAATGACAGCTGCATGCGATCTTCGAAAAGAAGGTCATG
>CAMVQX010000036.1 GCA_947169755.1 uncultured bacterium | reverse complement strand
TTGACCAAAAGATACAGATGCTCTTTTTGATATACTGTTAATACCATTAATTGCTTGTATGTTCACGTTTATTTACCTCCAATTTTATATTTTCTGTTCATATAAAAAAGAAACATGTTTTTATTTGCTACTGAAAGTATAACAAAAACATGTTTCTTTTTAAATTTATTGATATAACTGGCTTTTAATACTTTACAATTTGTAATATTTTATTTTTCAGCCAATTTTTCTCTAACCAAAGTCTCAATTGTACTAAGCATATCCGGATTTTCTGCTAAGAAATCTCTTGCTTTGTCTCTTCCTTGGCCGAGTTTTTCATCTCTAAAGCTGAACCAAGAGCCTGCTTTGTTTACAATATCAAGGCTTACTGCAACGTCAAGAATATTTCCGATTTTGCAAATACCTTTGCCAAACATGATATCAAATTCAGCAGTTCTGAATGGAGGTGCAACTTTGTTTTTAACAACTTTTACTCTCACGTGGTTTCCAACGTCGCCGTTTTCACCTTTTAAACCTTCTGTACGTCTGATTTCCATACGAACGGATGCGTAATATTTCAAAGCGTTACCACCTGTAGTTGTTTCAGGGTTGCCGTACATAACGCCGATTTTCATACGCAATTGGTTAATGAAAATAACTGTAGTATTGGTTTTGCCGATTATACCTGTTAATTTTCTTAACGCTTTGCTCATCAAACGAGCCTGCAAGCCCATTTGTTGATCTTCCATAGAGCCGTCAATTTCGGCTTTTGGAACAAGAGCGGCTACAGAGTCAACAACTACAATATCAACAGCACCTGAGCGAACAAGTTCTTCTGTTATATCGAGTGCCTGTTCACCTGTATCAGGTTGTGAAATCAATAAGTCATCAACCTGAACTCCTAAATTTCTTGCATATTCAGGATCAAGTGCATGTTCTGCATCAACGAATGCCGCAATTCCGCCTCGTTTTTGACATTCTGCAACGATATGTTGTGCAAGCGTCGTTTTACCGGAACTTTCAGGTCCGTAAATCTCAATAATACGACCTCTTGGAACACCGCCGATACCTAATGCAACATCAAGTGCCAAAGCGCCTGTCGGGATTGCATCAACATTTACTGTTGCCTTATCCCCGAGTTTCATTATTGAACCTTTACCGAAATCTTTTTCGATTTTTTCTATCGCAAGTTTTAATGCTTTTGCTCTATCTTCAAGATTAGAGGTTGCATTTTCAATTTCTTTTTCTTTTACAGCCATAGTTATCCCTTTATAAAATTGTGCAGGCAAATTTTAAACCGAATTTCAGCTTATTCGCGTTCCCACACTTGTCTTTCTTTTTTCTTATAAAATCCCAAGCCTACGGGTTTGTAGGAATTTAAATCATTTTTGAGTTGATAAATTTCTTTATTGAGGTCAATGATTTTTTGTCTCAAAGTTTCGTTATCAGTTTTGCAGCGAATGAGTTCAACTACAACTTCGTCCATACCCTCTAATTTTTCATCAATAACTTTGGAAATCTTGTTACTTAACTTGTTTTCCATTTCTTTTAAAGAGTTAAGAATATTCATTATCGGAGACGGTTGTTTTTGTTCCGATTGAACAGGGGGCATAGCAATGTTTTTCATAGCTTGAACCTTTCTGAGATTTTTAACTTCTTCATATGAAAAATATGTTTGACCTTTGCTGTTTTTCTTTGGCAAAATAGATGCACGTTTGCAGAGTTCAACAATTTCCTTATTATCGGTTTTGAGAATACTTCTGACCTCTTGAGGAGACAGCGTTTTACCTTCTATTTCTTGTTCTAAAATCATTTTTATCCCTCAAAAATTTCTCCAATATCATTTTATTTTATATAAAAAAAAAAGACAAATTTTTTTACAATCTTGTAACAATTGCTTAATATTTTTAAGTATATTTAAAATGCTATGGCATAAAGATATTAACTATAATTGGTAAAGCTATTTTTAATTTGCCATATTTTAAATATTACGCTATACTGAAAAGAAAAAAGGCGGGTGAAATGAAAAAAATTATTTTGTTACTTTTGGTTATGTTAATGTCGGGCGCTTGCGTCAATGCTGCTAATTGGCAACCTTTGTACACAATTTTTCCGAATTTAAATTTGTATATTGATACTGATTCAGTAAAACAGCTTAATGACGAAGAATGTTATTATGCTGTTAAATATTCTATCAATAATGAACCTGAACAGGTTTCTTATTTAAAATCAAACGTAAGAACAAATTATATCGGTGTAATTACTACCACTGATTTTATAGAGGAAAATTATCGTCCGAATGCTGTTTTTGCTAATCCGCATGTATTTATGAAACCGTTGGCTAACAATTCATTTTTAAATACAGCTCATAGTTTCGTTGTATCAATGATGCCCGGTATGAAAATAGCTGCATCGGGAGATAAGTCAGATCTTCCTGCTGTTTCTCGTCATACACCCGGCAAAAATACTTTAGTTTCTTATTCGGCAACTTTTAATCAAGATATTCAATCTTATGTAGCTACAACTTGTGAGCTTCTCAATTCAAATTGGAATGCACCGTCATCAGGTTACAATACTCAAGGAATTGCAAAAGTTACAATCGGCGCTGACGGAAGTCTTATTGATTGCAATTTGCTTGAAAGCAGCGGTGATGAAACTACTGACAGGTCAATCATAAGCGCAATTGAAAAAACTGTTCCTTATCCAAAATTCCCTTCAAGCGCAGGGCCGGCACACAGTTTAGATTTTCAATTTGTATTTGACAAAAACATAGTAAAACAATCAGTTGTTTACTAAGCGGAATATAAATTATAGATAAAAAAAAGAAGCCTTTAAGGCTTCTTTTTTAAACTGCTTTTTGAACTTTCCCTGCTCTGAGGCAAGATGTACAAACATTAATTCTCTTGACAGTACCATTCATATTTACCTTTACTGATTGAAGATTTGGTTCTTGAGTATGAACGATTTGTTTATGAGAAAAAGTTAATTTTGCCGCTTTAATTGGGGCTTTTCCGCATATTTCACAATGTTTTGCCATAATTTATATTTCCTTTTCTAATTCGTGTATCTCAATGATATATTAAAAATCTTAAAAATCAAGGAGTATGTTAAAATTTTTAAATTAATGTTTAATTGTTCTTCACATTTCTCAATAAACTTGCAATAAGTTTTGGGTTATGATACAGTTACCCTTAAGGATATTTGTTATGAAAAGTTCAACTATCAGAAGATCAAATTTATCTAAGGAAAAAATGGCAGTTTTGGAAGCATTGTCCAAATACAGAAGTGATGTGTTTGACAATTCTCCGAGTGTTTACGTAAGACCTGAAAAACCTCAAGACAAAGAAAAAGAGCTTGACATGCTCTGGCAAAATTTTAAAGTTAATCAAAAAAGCGACAGATCACCAAATGTTTATTTGGCAACAGGATTTATTGCAGGTGCTGTCGTTATGCTTGTTTTGACAGTGTTGATAAGCTTTACCGCAAAAGGTATCAGCTCAGCACGTGAAAATTCAATTGCTCCGGCTAAGACAGAAAATACAAGCTTAAACTTTATACCGTCAAGCGGTTCTGATGTTTCTGTTAATAATGAGTTTTACACCGTTCAGAGCGGTGATACTATGGAAGCTATTTTAGTACGGTTCTACGGATCTTATAGCAAAGAAAAAGAAGCTCTTATATTAAAAACCAACAATATGACTAACCCCAATAAGCTTGGTATTGGTCAAAAGCTTATAATCCCCGTTGAATAGTTTATTTTATAACTTCTAAAAACTCATAATCGACAAGATACGGAATATGTTCTTCCGTTATCAGTTCGCCAGGCAAAAGAACAGAAATCCCCGGAGGGCATTCAGCTATTACTTCTGCTGAAATTCTTCCTATGGCTTCTTCTTTTCTGACAATTTCTTTGTGGGAGTAAAAAGCCTCTCTCAATGTCATTTTGATTATAGGGGCTAACATAGGCATGTATTTTTTGTTTTCAAGATAGCATATGTCAGAATAATCTGTTTTATCAATTTGTTGAAGACATCTTACAAGATATTCCATATCTTTGCGGGTATTTCCGATATTTGAAAGTATCAAAAGTCCTGCATCAGACGCACTTTCAACCTCTATATTAAAATCAATTTCCAAAATACTTTCCAAACGTTTTCCTGATAATCTGTCATCTTTTATGAAAACTTTTGTTATATCTGTTTTGTATCCGAAATCAGGTTTCAAATCGTGAATATGTTCAAGTTTATCTATTTCACGGCGAAGATATTTAGCATTTTGTACTGCGCGTTCAAGTTGTTTTCTGCCTCTTGGGCTTTCAAGATTTGCTCTTGCGGCATCAAGACTTGCAAGAAGTATCAATGACGGACTTGTTGTGTGTAAAAGTCTGAGTGATTTTTCAACTGCATCGCAATCTATCATAGAATTTTCAGCTATATGAAGCATTGAGCTTTGGCTCATACTGCCGCCCGTTTTATGCAGAGAATGTACAACGGCATCAGCTCCGAGTTTTAGTGCCGATGTCGGTAAATGATCATTAAAATTCCACAAACAAGCATGAGCTTCATCCACGATAAGTGGTACATTATATTTTTTACAAATTTTTGAAATTGATTTTATATCAGAAACAACACCCTCATACGTCGGGTTTGTAATCCAAACCATCGAAGCTTCCGGGTGATTACTAAGCATTTCTTCAACACTTTCGGGTGTAACACTCCCCCAAATCCCCCATTCTTCAAGTCTTTTTGGAATAAGCCATAGTGGCTCGGCTCCTGATATAATCATTCCGGTAAGGAGTGAACGGTGGCAATTACGGTTTGTAATAATCTTTTGTCCGGTTTTTGTTAATCCCATTGCAAGTGCAAGGTTACCTGCAGTTGAACCGTTGAGTAAAAAGAAAGTCTTTTTCGCGCCAAAAGCTTTAGCGGCAAGTTCTTGGGCTTCCTTTATAGGTCCGGTTGCCGGGTGTAAAGTGCCGAGTCCGTCAAATTCGTCTGTTGTGTCAACAGATAAAGCTTTTGCACCTATCAATTTTTTGAAATCCGGCAAAGAACCGTTGCCCTTTGTATGTCCGGGAATATGGAACTGATAAGAAGGGCATTCAAAAGCTTTCTTAAGTGCTTCGACTATAGGGGCTTTTATTTTTGAGGACTTTTCGTTCCTTGTTACATTTGTCATAGTATTAACAATAATAACCTAAAAAAATATTTTTTTGCATAATTTCAAAAAATAATTAATATTTGTAAAATGTTTGAAAAATGGTATATGTTTTTACAAGTTTTATAATTGCTGTTTTACATTGAATATATGATTCAACTTTAAGTTGAGTATATTATCATTATTATACTGGAGGAATTATAAAAGAAAGGAAAGTATTATGACAATTAGTTTAGGAAATGCTATCAAATCTGTAAAAGAAGATGAGCATTGGATTAAAAAAGTTTTAATCGGCGGATTAATTACTACTATAGTGGCTGTTGCAGCCGGCGCAATGGAATCGGAAACCATATCTGTTATGCCAAGAGCTATTTCCATTATTACTTATTTTTTATTTGGTTCTTTTTTGTCAGGGTTTTTGGTATCCACGGGTAATAAGATATTTAATAGTGACTCAAACAGTATGACAGAATGGACAGAACCTAATTTATTGATAAAAGGTTTAAAATTTATATTTAGTGTGCTTCTTTATTGTATAGTAATGACCATATTGTTTATGTTGGTAACAGTGGTAATTGCAGTGATTATTGGTATAATATTAGGAATTATATATGCTTTGATTGTTTCGTTGCTGCATATAGATGTTCAATCTATAACTCCTCTGTTTGTTATAATATGTTGTGTATTTGGACTTGTATTCGGGTTGTACTATATGCAATTTGTTAATGCAGCATATACTTCTTATTACAAGACTCTAAGTTTCAAAAATTTGATGGCATTTAAAAAACATTTTTGTATGATAAAAGAAAATCAACATGCAACTTGGACGTTGATAGGTAAAGAAATTTTATATATTTTGTTGTTCTTATTGGCAATTATAATTGCAACTATTACAATAGTCGGTATTATAGCTATTCCGTTTATAAGCTTTGCTGCATATATCACTTTAGTAAACCTTAAAGTCCAATATGGTAAAGAAATTGAAATAGGAAAATATTTTGAATAAAACAATAACAATCTAAAATTTATTTTAATTAAATCAAGTCGTAAATTTTACGGCTTGATTTTTTAAGAAATTTTCTGTAATTGAAAGAATTATAATTGTGAATATTTTTCGTAAACTTCATCCAAAATGTTTTTTGTTTCGCCTTTGTTAAGCAAGATTTGCTGGACGGCAGTGTTTATGAGAGTATTAATTTCTTTTTGGTTTCTTGAAGTTTTCATTGACGGTTCAATTTTATTGAGCTGTTTTGCACTGATTACACGAGCTTTTGTCATCAAATCAGAATCATAGCGGTTATAAAAATCGCTTTGTAAAGCTTTTTCATTCACTGCCAGAACGTTTGTCAATTGTCCGAGTTCAATTTGATTTTGTTCATTAGTTAAGAACAGTGCAAATTTTAAGGCTTCGTCTTTGTGTTTTGCGCGCAAAGGAATTACAAAATTCATCAGAGAAAAATCATATTGTCCCACTTCACCTGTTAATTGTGATGAGATATCAGTATTAACGTAGACTGACGGGGCATTTTCTTTTATCATTGTTAAGAAATTTGCTCCCGCTTGAAAATAGACAATTTTTTCAGACATATATTTTTCTAAAGCTTCACGATGAGTTTGAGTTATTGTTTCCTTCGGTATCAAATCTTTTTCATAGAGATTTTTGAACAAATCAAATACCATTACTGATTTTTCGCTATTGATATTATCAGGTGTAATTCCGTATTTGTTCAAAATTCTTGGCATAGTGTCATTTTCTGTAATATTTGGCAACATGACGTATGCACCTGTTTTGGATTTTATTTCGGGTGCTATTTTTGAGATGTCGTTATATGTTTTCGGAATAAAATTGTTTGCAAGTTTTTTGTTATAAATAGTTATGGCAGAAGTTGCATACCAAGGTAATGAATATAGTTTGCCGTTGAATTTTAGGGAATTTATTATTGATTTATTAAATTGTTCTGTATATTGATTATCAATTTCGTATAGTGCACCTCGTTCCGCCAAAAGTGCGGAAAAATCAGGGTTTAAATTAATTAAATCAGGAGGATTATCACTTAAAACACTTGCCAGAGTGCGTTTTTCACCTTCGGAAAACGGAACATCCACCCATTTAATTTTAATATCAGGATTTTCTTTTTCAAATTCGGCAATAACTTTATTCATATATGGCGCAAAATCATTCATCTGAAGAGTCCAGAAAATAACTTCATCAGATTGATTCTTTTTATATGCGAATGTAAACAAAATTAGAAAAAATAAAACTATTAAAGAAATAAATTTTATTAAAGAACTTTTCATTTTTCACCATTTCATTTTAACTATATTGAATTATACTATGAATAATTCGTTTTATAAACCGGAAAATTAAAATAATTGATTGTTGATAAACCTGTATTAAATATACAAAATAAATTTTTTGTAGTAATATACTAGCGTAATAGCAATATAAAGGAAAAAAATATGGAAAAACTTTCACCGTTACAAATTGAGAGATTAAAGTATCAACCAAAACTTCCTTCAAGTCTTTCAAACGGCATTAACAGTCTTGAAATGACGGAAGGTTCTGCTACTCAATCTGTTAGAGATCAAGAGCAAATTAAAGAATTATTTAAAAACACATACGGAAAACCTACCGTAACATTTAAATCAACAGGTTCATCATCAACATCAGAAGTAAGAAATGTTGGTGTAATTCTTTCAGGCGGCCAAGCTCCAGGCGGACACAACGTTATTGCAGGGCTTTATGATGCTTTGAAAAGTGCTAACCCGAACAACAAATTATATGGATTTTTGGGCGGACCTTCAGGTATTATTGACGGTAAATATATTGAATTTACTGATGAATTTATGAACGCATACAGAAATACCGGCGGTTTTGATATTATCGGTTCAGGCAGAACAAAACTTGAAACAGAAGATCAATTCCAAGAATCTTTGAAGGTTTGTAAAAGTTTGAATATTTCTGCTGTTGTTATAATCGGCGGTGATGATTCTAATACAAATGCGGCACTTTTAGCTGAATGGTTTGTAAAAAATAATACAGGTATTCAAGTTATTGGTTGTCCTAAGACAATCGACGGCGATTTGAAAAATGATCAAATCGAAATTTCTTTCGGGTTTGATACGGCAACAAAAACTTATGCAGAATTAATCGGTAATATTGAACGTGATGCAAATTCTGCTAAAAAATACTGGCACTTTGTAAAAATTATGGGCAGATCAGCATCTCACGTAGCATTGGAAGCTGCTTTGCAAACACAACCAAATATTACTTTGATTTCCGAAGAAGTTGAAAGTAAAAAAATGTCACTTGACAGTATAATCAGCTATATGACAGATATTATTGTAAAACGTGCAAATATGGGTAAAAACTTTGGTATTGCCGTTATTCCTGAAGGTTTGATTGAATTTATTCCTGAAATGAAATCAATGATTTCAAACTTAAATGACATAATGGCAGAACTTGAAAGTGATCCGGATTTTGTTAATTCAACTTCAACTCGTGAAAAATTTGATATTGTTGAAAGAAGATTAGATGACAACAATGCAAAAGTATATAATTCACTTCCGGCATTGATTAAAGCTCAATTGCTTGCTGATCGCGATCCGCACGGAAACGTTCAAGTTTCAAAGATTGAAACAGAAAAATTGTTGATTGAAATGATTTCAACAAGATTATCTGAATTGAAAAATCGTGGAGAATATTCAGGTAAATTCTCTGCACAATCACACTTCTTCGGCTACGAAGGAAGATGTGCATTCCCTTCAAATTTTGATGCGGATTATTGTTATTCATTAGGTTATAATGCATTTGCATTGATTAACTTCGGTTTGACAGGGTACTTATCATCAGTTAGAAACTTGACAGCACCGGCAACTGATTGGATTGCCGGAGGTATTCCTCTTACAATGATGATGAATATGGAAAAACGCCACGGCGAAATGAAACCTGTTATTCAAAAAGCTCTTGTAAAATTGGACGGACCTGTTTTCAAACAATTAGAGGAAAACAGAGAAGACTGGGCAATGAATGACAGATATTTATTCCCGGGTGCAATTCAATATTTTGGCCCGTCGAGCGTTTGCGATATCACAACAAGAACGCTGCAGCTTGAAAGAGGCAGGCAGCTTATAAACGCGTAAGGCTTGACAAAATATTAAAAATCAGAAATAATGTAAGTGTAGGGCGAGAGCCTTTAAAATTTAACGAGACTTAAAGACTCTGCTTCGCACCCTACAGTTTGAACAATTTTAATGCTACTAAGAGTATATCAAATGCGATTAGTAGCATTATTATTTTGTCAACCATAGCTTAGCCCTCCTTTCGTCCAATTTCTTCGTAAATTGTGTGTGACGAAATGGCAGTGTGCCAACCCTACATTTATATCGTATCATATATTTAATAATATTTCAATTTTTTATAATAATCATAAAAACAAAATCCGTGTTATAATGATTATATGATTGAAAGATATTCGCGTGAGGAAATGAAAAAAATTTGGGATTTGAATTCAAAATTCCAATACTATTTAGATGTTGAAATTGCCGTTGCAAAAGCGTACGCAAAAGTCGGAACTTTTCCCGAAGATGATATAAAAGAGCTTGAGAAAAAAGCCAAATTTGATTTAAAACGTATTGATGAAATAGAAGCTGAAGTTAAACATGATGTCATTGCGTTTTTAACTTGTGTTAATGAAAGTCTTGGAGATTTGGCAAAATATATGCATGTCGGGATGACAAGTTCTGATGTTATTGATACTGCGTTTGCTCTTCAAATTCAAGACAGCGGAAAAATTATTTTAAAAGATTTGGATGAAACAATCCAATCATTAAAAGATTTGGCTAACAAACATAAAAATACTGTTTGTATCGGACGGTCGCATGGTGTGCATGCGGAAATTATGACCTTTGGAGTGAAGATTTGCAATTGGATTGATATTTTACAACGCCAAAGAGCAAATTTTATTCATGCTCTTGATGAAATAAAAGTCGGACAAATTTCAGGTCCTGTTGGGACATACAGTAATATTCCGCCGGAAATTGAAAAAATTACCTGCAAAAATTTGGGACTAAATCCTGCAAGAATTTCTACACAAATTATTGCGAGAGATTACCATGCATATTTTATGCAGTCATTGGCTTTGATAGCTTCTGTAATTGAACAATTTGCAACGGAAATAAGACATCTTCAAAGAACAGAAGTTTTAGAGGTTGAAGAAGGATTTGGCAAGAATCAAAAAGGTTCGTCAGCAATGCCTCACAAGAAAAATCCTGTTTTATCCGAGAATTTGTGCGGATTAGCAAGGGTTGTAAGAGCAAATTCAATTGCAGCATTGGAAGATATTCCGCTCTGGCATGAAAGGGATATTTCACACAGTTCAACGGAACGTATAATTTTTCCGGATAGTCTTATTCTTGTTGATTTTATGTTGAACAGGTTTAATGAAATTATTAAAAATCTGGTTGTGCATGAAAAAAATATGCTAAAAAATACTGACAAATTTGGCGGAATTGTATTTTCGCAAAAAGTCCTTTTAAAACTTGTTGAAAAAGGTTTGACACGTGAAGATGCATATAAGATTGTTCAGCGGAATGCATTGAACGCATTTGAAAATGAGGGAGATTTCAGAAAAAATCTTATTGCGGACAAAGAAGTGGCAAAATATTTGGATTCTGTTGAAGTAGATGAGATTTTTAATAAAGAAGATTTCTTGAAAAATATAGATGAAATATATTCAAGAATTTTATAATATTGACAATAAATTTAAAAAACTGGTAAAATACAGATAGTTTTGAGAGGGTTAAGATGGATAAAAAGATTAGCGTAAAAGTATGCTTAGGAACAACTTGTTTTGTTATGGGTTCTTCAAATTTGCAAGAATTGATAGAGACTGTTCCCAGAAAATACGGCGATCAAGTCGAAGTTACAGGTGTTCCGTGTCTTGGATTATGCTCAATTGACTGGGAATTTTCCAAAGCACCATATGTAAAAGTTGATGATGAAGTGATTAAAGAAGCAACTGTTGAAAAAGTTTTGTCAGCTATTGAAGCAAAAATAAGAAAGTAGGTAAAATGATTTTAACTAATATTGAATCCGTACCGGGTTACAAAATTCTTGCTCAATACGGTTTAGTATCCGGAAGTACGGTAAGGGCTAAAAACTTTGTTTTGGATTTTGGTGCAGGTATTAAGAATACTTTTGGCGGTGAATTAAAAAGTTATACAGAGCTTTTGATGGAATCCAGAAAAGAAGCTGTAAATCGTATGAAAGAACAAGCACAAATGATGGGTGCAAATGCTATAATAAACGTCAGGTTTGCCACTTCTGCCGTTACTGCGGGCGCTGCAGAAGTATATGCCTACGGAACAGCTGTAAAGGTTGAACCTGTCGAGGGATAATATGGAAGAATTAATAATAATTGCGGTAACTCTTATTGTAACTTATATAACCGGTTCCGTAATTGAAAAAAATCATTATAAAAGCATAAAACAGCGTGAGATTGCCCTAATCAGAAAACCTATTGTGAGTTATGGGATAAAAGAATGGAATTCCAAACGTAAGATTAGAAGTGTTGAATTAGTAACCGGTGAAGTTGTAGTCGGCGTCGGTTATTTCAAAGCATTTGTAGCCAACTTGAAAAATTTATTTGGCGGACGTTTGACTTCAATTGAATCTGTTCTGGACAGAGGCCGAAGGGAAGCAATTCTTAGAATGCGTGAAAAAGCTATCGGTGCAAATTTTATAATTAATACGCGTATTGATACAGTAATGCTAAATGATTTGGGCGGCAAAAGTTCAGATCCTCAATGTGCAATAATAGCCAGCGGTACGGCAATAACTTATGAATGAAGAACTTGAAGATAAATATTTGAATGTAATAAACAGTGATGTCAACGTCGGAAAATCAAATGCCGGAGTCGAGTTTTTTGCTATGATTGGTGCTGTTGCGATAATTTGTTTTTTCGTTTATTTATTTGCCGGTGCAATTTCAAACTTTTTTATTGACAGAATGTCGAATGAAAATCAATTAAAAATTGAAAAAATGCTTTCAGGTACTATTGACGGTGTTATGGATGATGAATCTGATAAAATAGAATTTTTAGAGGGAGTAAAGCCAAAAATCATAAAGTTAGATAAGAATTTGCAAGGTAAATCGAAATTCCATTTACATCAGATTGATGATGAAGATGTTAATGCGTTCGTAATGCCTGACGGCACGATATATTTTACCAAAGGCCTGTTGGAAAAA
>CAMVQX010000035.1 GCA_947169755.1 uncultured bacterium | reverse complement strand
GAAAGAAAAAAGACAGTTCTGCCGACTTTAAACAGTAAAAATGTCATGATTGTCGAAGACGTTTCTCAAGCTAATATGTACGATATAACGGTAACTTTAACTGATACTGCAAAAATTACTAAAGATGGTGCGGTAGTTGGCGGAAATAAAATAAAAATGGGTTTGCCTATTACTTTGGAAGGTGAAAATTATAAATTTACCGGTACGGTTTCCGATTTAAAAGTTATGCCTCAAACAACAGATGACAAATTCCACAATTCAATAAACACAAACAACGATGTTCAATAAAATCTTCAGATTTACACAGGAAAAAACAAAATATTTGTACGAAAACAGTCTGATATTGCAGAATATAGACATATTTATTTTTGTCTCAATTGCGGGCGTGTTTTTGACTTCAACTTTTTTGTCATCTGATGTAATTGGATTTGTGGCATTAATAACAGTGTTTTTAACGTTTATAAAAATGCTTACAAAACCTGAAGAAAGACTCGATTATCACGCATTTGAGTTGTGGCTTTTAGCGTATTTTATGATTGTAGTTATTTCTCTTGCGGGTTCAACACTTTTTAGTTTGAGTTTGAAGGGGTTTTTTAAGACTTTTATTTACCTGATGTTTTATCTTTCAACGGTACAATTTTTTAAAACAAATAAGGGTAAAATTCCTTATATATTAGGAATAATAGGACTTTGTGTAAGTTTTGAAGCAATGATGGGGTTTTTGCAGAATTTTGCGCATGTATCAGAAATTTCTACATGGCAAGACGTTTCAAATTTAAACCCTGAACAAATTATGACAAGGGTATACGGTACTTTAAAACCATTAAATCCGAATCTGTTAGGCGGGTATTTTGTGGCGGGAATTCCTGCACTTTATGGAATTTGTGCCTATCTGTTTACAGCTAAAAAATATAAATTTGCAATTGTTGGTTTGGTATTGAGTGTTTTGTCAAGTATTACTTTGTTTTTAACCGGTTGTCGTGGTGCATATATAGGTATGTTTGTAATTATTGCCGGCATGTTTATTATTTCTGCAAAATATCTATGGCATAACTTTAAAACTCTATATTTATCAGCATTAGGTGCAATTATAGCTTTAGCTACTTTGGCAATTATTTTCGTGTCATCGTTGAGAGCAAGAGTATTGTCAATATTTGCAATGAGACAGGATTCCTCAAACTCTTTCAGATTTAATGTTTATCATTCATCTGTAGACATGTTTAAAGATAATTGGCTTTTGGGTATAGGTGTCGGCAATAAAAATTTCCGTGAAATTTACGGTCTATATATGAAAACAGGGTTTGACGCTTTAAGCGCTTATAATATTTTCTTGGAAATAGCCGTTGAAAGCGGTATATTTGCACTAATTGCATTTGTAGGATTTTTGGTAACTTTGATAAATGATGCGGTTAAATTTGTTTTAAAATCAACTGATATAAAATCTGTTATTTTAGTATCTGCGGCTTTGATTTCAATTTTTGCAATGTGTGTACATGGACTTGTCGATACGGTATTTTTCCGTCCGCAGATTCAATTTGTTTTCTGGACGATGGTTGCTGTTGTTAGAGCTTATTTAGTATATTAAATTTTGTAAAATGTAGATAAAAAGAGTTAATCAAAAAATTTTTGGTACTATAATTAACTTAAGATTTACATTAAGACTTAGGGGTAAATATTTATGAAAATTTCTGCTATTAATATGACTAATTTTGATAGTCATAAATTAAAGAACAAAGATAATAAACTAAATTTTACTGGTTTTACTCAGCAAGCTCTGAAAAGTAACACTTATAACGATATTAAATTTGAATTTATGGGGGTATTTTATAGCCAACATTTTTCTAGATATTCTACAATGACCACAAATTCAACCCCTGAGGAGGTTATGTACGGCTTAAAAAATGCAGTTATGAATTTTATTAGAAATCATGATAAGGATAAGGGTTTTGAAAGAACGGCAGAAAAGTTTAATACTAATATATACATAGCTGATCCAAATGAAGTTATATCCGCAGAAATCAGAGCACAACACGGATATATTGTAACGGATAATGAGCCAATGTTTCCGTCTCTTGAAGCTTTGAAAAATAAATATTTATCAACAACAGAACATCCTCATGATTACTTTAGTGATTTGAGAAAATACAGAGATTATCAGACTCGTGTTATAAATACTGATAGCAACAGTATAGATGAAGCACAATCTACAATAGATGGTTTTTATGATAGATACTTTAATGGGGATATGCCCAATTACCTTGCGTCACCGGAATGGCAGAAAGAACATTTGGAAAATCGTACCAAAAAAGATATTGAGGTACAAAGACTTCCTAAATTGAAAAAAAGAGTTGCTCAAGCACAATTAAAATCGGAATATGCTGACAAAATATCAAAAATACTTGAAAAATCAGGAAATGATTTTGTTGACAGGGATAGAATTGCCAGAGAAATAGACGGTATAAATAAACGATTAAGTTCAATTGATGAATATATAAATAGACATTTGCAGAGTATTGATGATACAAAAGCAAATAAAATAGTTGCAGAAAATGATTTACCTTTGTTTGAAGACGAATATGAACAAATAAAACTAGCTTTTCAAAATCCTGAAAACAAAGACAAAATATTCAAATTTCAAGTTGAAGAAAAGAAACAAGCATTAGAAGGTTTAAAAAGTCAGATTAAAATGATGGAAGATAGTATTTCCAGTTATACAAGAGAAGTAAACGATGCTATTGCATTCAAAAATAACGCTCCAGAAATGTTAAGGAATACCCAAAATCAATTTCAAGAACTTTTAGCACGTCTAAAAGAAAATTATACAGAAATTGAAAATTTTTATATTAATAATAATTTGAGATTACTATAATCCATATTAAGGTTATATAAAGGCACTTTCCTCTTATGGTAAACTATATAGTATAGTGGTAGGTTAAGAAGGAGATTTAATATGATACCTATTTTAGATTCAAAAAGACAATACGCAACTATTGGCAGCGAAGTTGAAAAAGCTGTATGCGATGTATTACGTTCAGGTTCTTATATTTTAGGACCAAACACAAAAGCGTTTGAACAGGAAATGGCAGATTTTTTTGGCTGCAAATACACAGTAGGTTTAAACTCAGGTACTGATGCACTTCATTTGGCACTCAGGGCATTGAATATCGGTGCAGGTGATGAAGTTATTACAGTTGCATTTACATTTGTTGCAACAACTGAGGCAATCGGTATTGTTGGCGCAAAACCTGTGTTTGTTGATATTGATGAAAATACTTTCAATATGGACGCTTCAAAATTGGAAGCTGCTATTACATCACGTACAAAAGCGATTATTCCGGTTCACCTTTACGGTCAGCCTTGTGATATGGACGCTATTATGTCAGTTGCAAGAAAACACAATTTGCACGTTATTGAAGACTGCTGTCAAGCAGTTGGTGCTCTATATAAAGGCAAAATGGTCGGTACATTCGGTGACTTTGGCTGCTTGAGCTTCTACCCGACTAAAAACCTTGGCGGTATGGGCGACGGTGGTTTGATTATGACAAACTCAGAATCTTTGAGAGACAGAGTTGTTGCATTAAGAAACCACGGCGGTGCAGTTCGTTACCACCACGATGAAATCGGTGTAAACAGCCGTCTTGATGAAATTCAATCAGCAATTTTGAGAGTTAAATTGCCACATGTAAAACAATGGAATGAAATGAGACGTGCACACGCTTATTACTACAACGAATTGTTTAAAGATTGTCCGGATATTCAAACACCAAAAGAATTGGCAGACACATATTGCGTATACCACCAATATACAGTTAAAATTCCTAATCGTGATGAAGTTCACAAAATGCTTCAAGAACGCGGCATAGGTGCAATGCTTTATTATCCTATTCCATTGCACTTGCAAAAAGTTCATGAATACTTGGGCGTAGGCAAAGGCTCACTTCCTGTATCAGAAAAGAACACTGAAATGGTAATTTCACTTCCTATGTTCCCTGAATTGACAGAAGAAGAACAAAGAACAGTAGCTTCAACATTGATTGATTGTATTGAAAAATCAAAATCAATGGTTGGTGTGTAGATAAAATATCTAATACGGAAGAAGGCGGAACTTGGGTTCCGTCTTTTTTCGTAATAATTATTAATAAATATGGCAATTTTATATATAAAAGATACTTTATATATATAACGAGGGAAAGGGAAAATTTTGTCAATTTGGAGCCCAATATCTAATCTAACACCTTTTAGCATGCAGACACAATATAGAGATTTTGTGCCGACAGCTGAGACTTGTATTTTCCCAAGTTTATTTCCTCAAATGGGAGCTTTTTCTCTTATGCCGTACGGTAATATGTTCGGCCAAGCATCAATTTTTAATCCATTTAATAATATGATGAATTTCTTCCCTCAACAACCTTTATTCAGCGGTTTTAATTTTAATATGCAACCAATGCAGTTTAACTTCCCTCAACTCTCGTTTAATTTTACAAATCCGTTTGACAAAGTTGAAAAACCCTCATCAACAAGTAAAAAAAGTGATGTATCAGATAGCGATTGGAAACCGACAGGAAAAATGGACTTAGCTTACTGGAAATCTCAAGGTTACGATGAAGAAATGGGTAAAAAACTTGCTTTAGATGCTTATAAACGTTGTCCGTTCGTATGGAATGGTCAATGTGTCGGCTACACCCGTAAAACAATTAATGCAATATATGGCACAAAATTTACTAATGCCGGTGCCGGATATAATTTTGGACATAAAATACTTGATAGTAGTGAATTAAAAGGTAAATTTAAATGTTTTAAGATAAATGGTATTAAAAAAGAAGATATACCGGACGGTGCAGTACTAATTTGGCCAAAAACAGCATTCAAGAGCGGCAAAGCCGCACAATACGGTCATGGCGCAATTGCCTACAAAGGCAGACCTTATTCGGATAATGTTGGCTGTGATACAATGAAATGTAATGAGATTTGGATACCTGTAAAAGCTTAATATATAAAAAACGACGATTTCTTTTGATATCGTCGTTTTTTATCCTATCCAACTTTTGTTTATATCTTTCGTGGGTATAAAATTTGGATTTAAACCGGTATTTTTTCCATACAGTGCAGTAAAAAAATCTCCAATAGTCTTACAATTCGACCATAAACCACTAATAGCACCATTTCCACTATCATCCCAAGTAACATTTTGAGATGCCAATTCCGCACCTTTAATAGGGCGAGATACCTCAAATTCTTTGCCGGCAGGATCAGTTGTTGGAACTTTACTTGCATTTTCCGCCTGCTCTTTTGCAGAATCAGTATCCGTTAAATCTGTTGCTTTTACTTCTGGTGGTGTCCAAGCACTTGTTATTGCATTTATACTCATATCTCTACCCCATCCACATCATAGTGTGCATTGCTACCTCGCCTTCAGCATTATATTTTGCATGACAGTTAAGTCCGCCATTCCCATCTGCTAAAGGGTCTAAATTCATAGTGATAAGGTTATAACCATCGCCCATGTAGGGATTTATAAATTTAAATCCTTCAAGTGTTGCCCCTTCCGGACGTGTGGCGTGATTAAACCTATTGTAATCACCTGTTATTCTTTCAACCGGTGTCTGGTATCTGCGTGAAACAGCTCCAACAGCACCGATAGCTTGATCGTTGACCATAGTAATTTTCCTATTTTATACTCTTATCTTGAATTTGCTCCACGCTCGAAAAGTCTCGTTCCGCAGCTGCGCTGCTTATCTCTCGATTTTCTCGCTATCCGGATTTCACTTCGTTTCATCCGTACGCAAATCCGCTATATATATAAAGTATATACGATTTAAATAATTGCCTTTTTATGGGGTATGATGTTTACAATTATTAACATAAATCCTCTAAGTATTTCATGCCCCAAAAAATATAAAGAAAAACCCAAATATTAAGTTTTGTAAAGTGTAAATCGTACACTATATGAGCGTTTTTAGGTTTTAAAAAAATATATTAAAAGATATTATTGACATAAAAAAATATGTATGCAATAATAATTGAGTAAGATTTAAGTGTAGTCGAAACACTAAATATAAATAGTTCATTAACCCCAAAAACATATAAACTCCTAAATAATAAACACTAAAAGAGACCATTAGGATGCAGAAAACGACCCACTCATTTAATGAGTGGTTTTTTTTTGGGCGCATTTATAGTGTTTGTTATACAAATCGTGTTACCACGAGTTTGCGGGTAAAGTTTTCCTCTAACGGAAGTTCATATTCAATTACATTACAAATTTTTGCATTATATTTTTTCAAAACACCTTGTGCATCTTTGATTTCATCTTCGGCGCGAACAGATTTATATGCAATAAAATAACCATCCTTTTTTAATAGTGGCATTGCGTATTCCAAGATTTTTGACATAGGTGCTACCGCACGAGAAGTTATTAAGTCATATTTTTCACAAACATTTTCTGCTCTGTCGCATATTGTGTGTAAATTTTTTATTGCCAATTCTGATTTTAAATTTTCTATTGCATTGATTTTTTTTCTAATACTATCAAGTGCATATACTTCAATTTCAGGATAACAAAGAGCAATCGGAACTGATGGAAATCCTCCGCCTGTTCCGATATCAAGAAGAGTGGCATTGTTTACTTCTTGATATTTTGTAAAAAATTTTTCGATTGCAAGACTGTCGAAAATATGTTTTTCCCAAATATATTTTTCATCATTTTTAGAAATCAAATTCAATATAGAATTTTGCTTTAAAAATGCATTTATATAATCTTGAAAAAACTCTTTATCCTTCATTATAAACCTTTTTTATATCATTTATGCGCATTTCAATTTTGGAAACATTATCTTTTGCAAGATTATTAACAGCAAGTTTGTGCGCATCTTCATAGTATTTCAGCGCATTTTTTAAATCTTTTCTTTTGTAATAAAAATCTCCCAGAGAAATGTCGCTTGATGCAATATAGAAATTATCTTTCAATTCTATTGCGCAATTTTTAGCTTTTTTTAAGTATTCCAAAGCTTTATCCGGTTGTTTTACTGTGTTTATTTCTGCAAGCTTCATAGAAGAAACATAAATTCCGTTATAATTTTTTGATAATTCATCAAGCCTTAAGCTTTCCAACAGGTACTTAATTGCCTTTTCAGTTTGTCCGTCTTCATCATATATCGTTGCCAAATTTGTTAAAGCAGAGGAAAGATAAAGATTAATTTCTCTGTTCTGAGATGTTTCTACGCATTTTTTATAATATTTGACAGCGTTTATTATATCGCCTTTTTGGTCAAAATTAAGTGCATATTTGAAATAAAATTCAGCTATTACAGGCTTTTCAGCTTCATTCAAATTTGTGGGGATTTCATTTATTTGCCAAATGTCTTTAATAGAAGAAAGTAATAATTTTGATTTAATTTCAAGGTTTGCAGAAATTTCAGAATTTATAACTTCATTTAGCAGATTTTCTGCTTTATCATTTTTAAATGTTATATAGTAAATATTTGCTATTTCATATTTATTTTCGCAAATTTTTTCCGTATCCCCTGTTGAGATGTAAAAATCAACGGCTAATTCAAAATATTTTATAGCATTAAACCAGTCGGACATGTGTTTGAATGCATCTGCAAGTCTTGTATAAAGTGTTGGCAAAAATGTGTAATAATCTTCATCGGTATTCAATGTCAGTGCCTTTTGATAAATCATGGCAACCTTTTGGTATTCAAAATTTTGTTCCTCTTGTTTTGCCAAATTTATTAAATCAACAAGAGTCATTCCTTTAATTTCGTCCAGTGCCTGGTGCTTTTTGTCAGTAATATCAACAAATTTATTTATTGAAGTTGCAATTTTATTCATAATTGCCATTTCATCAGCTTCGGATTCAAATACAAATGAAATTTTCTTAATTTGCTCATCTTTTTCCTGTAATGTAACTGATGGCTGTTGCTGCATAACTTGAGCCTGAATAAACGCGGGTTCAGGGACAGGTTTTTGTATCATCAATGGTTTTTTAGGAATAAACAGCCCATGGAATTCGATTTCTTTGCGCATTGTTTGACGGGAAATTAACAAGTCCCTGTCTAAAGGTTTTAAAGGTAATTGTGTTTCATATAGTTCGACACAACTTTTGTGAATCTTTAAAGCAATATTTTCTGCAATTGAATTTTCCGCAATAAATTTGTAGTAATCTTGAAGGTATATTAAATCGCCATCTTGCTTCAGAAGAAGATTATCGACAAAATATTTTACTCTTTCTTCGTCATACAAATTCAATGTTTTTAGAAGTTTTGTATTTACCGGATGGCGCATAATTGTTAAAAACCTGAACAAGTGCCCGCTTACCGGATCCACAAGTGAGAGAGCTTCTCTTAAAATAAAATCATTGAATGAAAGAAAATTCTTTGAATATTCTGCAATTAAATCTGCTAATGAATATTTTTTTATCTTCATTATTTTGATTGCAAGATTTGTATAAAAGTAGTATCCTCTTGAATGTTTGTACAGTTCATCCGATAACGGTCCAATCTGTTTAAATTCTTCAGAACGTAAATATTTTTCAAAAATGCCTTTATCAAAGGCTGTTATTGCAAGACGTTCATAGTTTACTTCAAATTCCGAATAGTCAAATTTTCTTCCGATAAGTATAACTTTTATTTTGTATGATTTTGATAAATGTTCAACAAAATTTAAAATGTTAGCTTTGTTATCTTTTAAAATTTGTTCAAATGAATCTATTAAAACAACTATTGGTTTATTTATAGAATCAAAGTAAGCATTAATTTTTTGGGTGAAATTTTCTGTTTTGGTTTTGGGTATTTGGATAATATTTTGGGCTTCAAGTTTTTTGAAACAGTTAAAAAACTCGAGCAAAATATCATCTAATATCGTTGTTTCAAAACAATTATATCTGAGGATAATTGTATCATTGTTTAAAAAAGACAGTGCATGATTTACGACTTCAGCTTTTCCTGTTCCCATAAAACCGTTTACAAGCAGTAAAGATGTATGCTCTTTAAAAAAAGTCAGAATTTTCTCAATCTTTTCGGTATTATTTTCAATAAGAAACGGATTTGTATCGCTTTGTCTTTGTATAGTTTTTTTATCAGGTATTTCAGCTAAAAATTCCATAAAGCTATATTAATAGATTTTTCAAAATTTTGCAAATCAAATTTTTTTATAGTACAATTTGAATATAGTAAGGGGAAATGTATGGAATTTTTCAGAAAACATTCACGAGCAATAGTTGCAATAATCGCAATAACATTTATTGCCTGGACTGTAGGCTTAATGTTGTTGCCACTTATGGTAAGGTAAATTGATAAATATTATAAAGAAAATGTTCATAGTTGTTTTAGTGTTGCTTATAGGTAATATAAGTCAGTTTGCCTGCGCAGATCAACTTACAAACATTCAACAAAAACAGAGAGCTACTCAAGCAAAAATTAAACGTTTGAGAGGATTGGAAAGCTTGGAAAAGAACAAACTTTATAAAAACCAGCAACGTTTGGAGCAGGCTTCCAATAATTTGCAATATTCTCAAAATCAATATGCTTCACTTGAAAGGCAACTTGCGCAGATGGAACGTGATTTGAGCGTTTCTGTTGCTGAATTTAATACTGCAAATACAAAAATGAGAACCCGTATAAGACAGGTGTATAAACATCAGCGCAAGGGTATGTTTCAACTGATATTTACGGCCAAAGATTTAAATTCATTGTTAGATGTTGTTTATTTTGAAAGAATTGTTTTGAAAAAAGATTATGCAAGAATGATGGCCGTGAAAGAAAAGGCTCAAAGAATAGCTCAAATGAAGCGGGAAGTACAAGCCAGAAAAACAGCTTTGGCTCAGTCAATACAAGATATCAATTATCAGCAAAAATATATTCAAAGTGCTATTGCTCAAAACCGAAATCTCATAAATAAATATGAAACTGACAGAAGAACTTATGAAAGAGCTGAAAGAGAACTTGCAAGACAGTCTGCAAGTATTCAAAGTATGATTTCAAGAAATAAAGGCTCTGATGTAAAGATTTCGTCAGCAGGCTTTATGCGTCCAATCAGCGGCGGGATAACATCTCCGTTTGGATGGAGAACACATCCTATATTTAAAAGCAGAACTTTTCATTCAGGAATTGATATCGCAGGGCCTAACAGAGGAGCTATAAAAGCTTCTAACTCCGGTAAAGTTATATATTCGGGTTGGTACGGTGGTTATGGCAAGGTAGTAATTGTTGACCATGGTACAGTTAACGGTAACCCGACAACAACGCTTTATGCACATATGTCTGCAACAAAAGTTGGTCAGGGACAATTTGTTAATAAGGGTGATGTTTTAGGGTACGAGGGAACTACCGGGTACAGTACAGGACCTCATGTTCATTTTGAGGTAAGAATTAACGGTAAACCGAATAATCCGTTGAATTATATTTAAGAAGGAAAAATTTTGAAAAAATACATTATTATAACAGCAATTATATTATCACTTTTACCGTATGCTTGTGCTCAAGAGGTTGAGAGTACGGTGGATCCGTATAACGGGCTTGCGGAAATAGAAGAGATGGAAGAACATTTTTTTGAGATTCCAACCGGTCAACTTCCGCTTGTAGAAGTTAAAGAAGTTAGAGATGGCAGTACTCAAAAACCGATAAAAGGGAATCCGCTCTTTAAAAGAGCAAGGATTAAAATAACAAACTTTATCCGACAAAAAGATTACGAACATACTCAAAAGCTTATTGAGAAAGAAAAGGCTCAGGAAAAAGCTGCTGAAGAAAAAGAAATGGAGCTTTTAAAAGAGGAATTGGGCGACAATTTTGAAGTTGAAGAAGAAACTTCAGAAGAAAATAAGTCTGAAACCGAAAATGTTGAACTTGTTGGCGGGGTAAAAGAGCAAGTTACAGGAAAAGATGCACAATTAGATGCCGATAATATTGATTTTGATGATGAAACCGGTGATATTATAGCTACCGGCAACCCTGTTTTAAAATTTCCGCCGCAAAAAACAACTATTATTGCCGATAAAATGATTTATAATAATGGCTCTAACAAGATAAAAGCTTATGGTAATGTTAAAGTTACAAGACAAGACACTGTTACAACCGGCGATTATATGCAAATAAACATGAACGAAGAAAATGCGTTTATGGATAATGTTGATGCCACTTTATCAAATTTAAAATTAACCTCCAGAACCTCAGAAATGGATGGCGATAAAATTACCATGTATGACGGTAAAATGGTTGCTAATAACTCTTATATACTAAAGTTAGAGACCAGAACAATAGGAGGAAACCAACTTCACAAAATGCTTGTAGATGAAGATGAAAAGTCTTCAATAATGGGTGAAACCGGTGATACGAAAATTAATATTAAAGCCAAAGAAGTTATTATTGATGCTAAAAAAGATACAAATACAATAACATTTAAAAAAGCTCGTATTCAATATGGCGATTTGGATGTATTTAATATTCATTCTTTAACAGCTCATACGAACAAAAATAACGAATATTTTGAGGCAAATTATCCTGAAATTGGTTCTCAAGGTCGTTTGGGTATGTATGCAGGCCCTGGTTTTGCTTTTGATACTCCGCTTCAACACGGTTCAACCATAAAACTTGTTCCTATAATCAACAGTAAAAAGGGTGATATCGGAGTCGGCGGTATTATGAAATATCGTAGCGGTACGAACTATACATATATGGCATATGGTTCGGTTGCGGATATGTTTATATTAAAAGGTAAGCAGGAACTCGATGACAAATTATATATGCAATACGGTGCAAATTCCTATATGGATGAATGGTTCTTGGGCCGCAGAATGGCAAGATATGATGCAGAACTTATCTACAGAGATAAAGGTGTTATACATTCGACTCTTGGTAAAGGCCTTGACTTAAATATCAGACATCGTGCAGGTATCGGTTATATGCATAACAACAAGTACAGCAGAGACGGTGAACATATCAAATCAAAAGATATAGGTACATCAAGATTCCGTTATATGGCAGAAGCTAACCAAACTTTATTTAAGATTTCCGATCCCGAAAATCTAAAGATGTTAAAGTTATCTTTAGCTTTGCAAGGTAGTGCTGCAGTGTACGGAACAGGCGATACCCAGTTTGTAGGAAGGGTTGGGCCGAGATTGCATACTCAATATAAATATTGGATGCAAGATATTTACTTCTATTTGTCTGCATTTGAGGATCATACTCCGATGAGAAGATATGATGCTTACAGATATGGACGAGGTAGTATATATTTAAGAGAGGCCTTGCGTGTAAATAAATATCTTACACTTGGTTGGTCAGGTACTGTTAACGTTACAAACGACGCATTAAATGATAAAATGTTTCAGGAAAATGCATTTATTTTAGGTATTGGACCTGATGATTTCAAATTCCATCTGGGATACGATTGTATAAGAAAACAAACATATTTTGGATTTACAATGGCTTTGGATACTGCTGGTTCTTCTGTTGAGTATGACAAAATGGTTATAAAGAATCCGGAAAATTTATCAGCAAAAG
>CAMVQX010000034.1 GCA_947169755.1 uncultured bacterium | reverse complement strand
GTATTGATAAAACTGAAATTCAACGTGGTCAAGTACTTGCTAAACCTGGTACTATCCACCCACACACTAAATTCACAGCAAACGTTTACGTATTGACTAAAGAAGAAGGCGGACGTCACACTCCATTCTTCCCAGGTTACCGTCCTCAGTTCTATATCAGAACTACTGACGTTACCGGTTCAATCAAATTTGATGGTCAAATGGTAATGCCTGGTGATAACGTTGTTATGGAAGTTGAACTTATCGCTCCTGTAGCTATCGAAGAAGGTATGAGATTTGCTATTCGTGAAGGCGGCCACACAGTTGGTGCCGGTGTTGTTGATAAAATTCTTGCTTAGTTTTATCGATAATATAATTGAAAACGAGTCTTTATTTATAAAGGCTCGTTTTTTATTAACAAAACGGACTGTATATAATACAGTCCGTTACAATTCCCCTAAAATTTTCCCTTTTTCCTAAATAATCAACTTGACCTATTTTGCAATTTGAATTGCTTCGAATTTGTTTACTGCTTTTGATTTCTGCAAATACTTGACCAGAGATTTTGCAACCAATTCCGAACGTTTTTTGTTTTCCCTGTCTAATATGTCAAAATATTCTTCTATTGATGAAATAATGTATTCTGTGTTTTCCATTTCGTTTTCCCCTTAAAAACTTTTCTAACTTAATAATGCATCTAAAATTTCTGCATTTCTTGAAGCTTTTGACGAATTTCTTACTTGATTTCTATACATATAAGTTCTCAACGCTTCTCGAATTAATTCTGATCTTGTTCTGTTTTCATTACCTGCTAATTCATCAATTTCATCTAAAAATCTTTCAGGCATAGAAATTAATACTCTGGCCATATGTTACTCCTTTTTTCCCTTGGTGTCTACATATATATAAAGTAAAATATTAATTAAAAATTGCTTACTGAGTATATATTTTTTATCTCATTTGTAACATATCTTAATATACTAATTTCAAAGTCTTCTCACATAATAGTTTTCGTCTTGTTTTAATTCCTCCTTTATCATAATAAGATTATCATTTTCTAATTTTGATAATATCTTTGCAACTTTCTCTCTGATAGTATAGTCTTGGATATTTTTGGCTGAAAACAGAATATTTTCAATAACTTCCGAATTTATAAATTCTAAAAATTCATAAATAGTTTCCAAATACCAATAAAGTTTAAATATCTCTTTATTGATTTTATATTTGCCATCTTGAATATCAAAGTTAGCAGCTTTTTTCACCAATTCAAGAGTGTTTTGAGTTAATTTAGTACAAAAACATGTCGTAAATTCCGGAAAATTTTTTATATATTTAAGAGCTGATATAGTATTACGGCAAATATTCCCGTTTATATCAATAATTGCATCCAAAAATATATCAGCAAAGTCCGTAAAATATTCGGGATTAATTTTAACAAATTCATTCAATCTGAAAGAAACAGCTTCTCTTACCTTTCCGTCACAACCGGTTAAATTTGACATAAATATTTCAGCATCAGATTTGTTATGCAAACCATCCAGTTTTAAGGCTGCAGCCTGCTTTTCAGCTACAGAGCCACTTTGTAAAAATTCAATCAAATCAGTATGCGAATAATCATTCTCATAAATATTTAAAGCTCGGTTAAAATCTTTATTATATTTTTCAAAATTATCTGTATCCAAATTTTACCCTCAAATTTGATATATAGATAATATAACATAAACTACAATGTTTTTGGATTGGAAAATAGTTTTAATGTATGATATAAATTACGGATTAACAAATATAATATACTAGGAGATTATATAATGAAAGAAATAATATCATTTTTCAAAGAACTTTTTATGATGACAGAAGAAAATAAAATAGGTTTATCACAATTTAAATCAGAAATACCGACAAAAGAACCTGTCATAGTAGAAAAGTCGTCTAGAGAGCTAAAGTTATCGGATTTAATGAGAAAAAGCGCTTAGTATTCAATACCTTTTCTTGCAACTACTCCGGTATCCCAATAATGTTTTACCGGTGTTATTTTTGAAACCAAATGTGCAATTTCTATAACTTTTTTGTGTGCATTTCGCCCCGTCAAAACTATTTCCATTTCTTCGGGTTTATTTTTTAATACACTTACAACTTCATCCACATCAATAAAACCCATATCTATTGCAATATTAGCTTCATCAAGAATAATTAAATTATATTCATCATTTTCAATTGCTTTTTTTGCCAAGTGCCAACCTTTTTGGATTTCTTTGGCATCATCAGAATTTTTATTATCATTATAAACAATTCTATCAAGTCCGGCCTGAATAATTGTTAAATTCTGAGAAATTTCAGATGACAAATTTCTAAACGAATTTAATTCACCATAATCATTTCCACCTTTGGTGAACATAATAATCAGAACCTTCCATGATCTGCCTAAAGCACGCATAGCAAGCCCTAAAGATGCTGTAGTCTTACCCTTGCCATCTCCTGTGTAAACCTGTATATACCCGTGTTTTGCCCAATTTGGATTTATTAGATTATCGCATTTCATTTGTATTTATTATATATTAAAATATATGGACAGTAAATCTGATTTAAGAAAAATAGCAAAAGATTTAAGAAAAAATCTTAACATTGAAGAAATTAGTAAAACTATATGCACTAAAATCCGAAATCTTGAAGATTACAAATGTGCTCACAATGTCATGATTTTCTATCCTATGAAATATGAAATTGATTTAAGAGATTTGCTCAACGATAACAAAAATTTTTATCTGCCAAGAACTGAGGGTAAAAATATAATTGTCTGCCCTTATTCAGCTGATTTACAAAAATCTGATTTCGGCGTAATGGAGCCAAATACAGAGCCAATAGATCCTAATATACTTGATTTAATTTTTGTTCCGGCACTAATGGCTGATAAAAATGGTTATAGATTGGGGTACGGGGGAGGTTATTATGACAGATTTTTGGCAAAATATTCAAATATAAAAACAATAATTCCAATCCCCAAAGAGCTTTATTTTGATGAGTTGCCTAAAGAAAATTTTGATGTAAGTGCAAGCGCAATTATTACTGAAAACAATTAAAAAGGGAGCCCAAATCGGGCCCCCTAATAAATTAGGTTAAGGGGTTATTATAGGTTAAAAAATGTCTAAGCTAAGCTGTATATTCCGGCTTCATCTGTTTAACACCGGCATCTTCAGCCTGTTTCGTCGATTCTAATTCTTGATCGAGCATTTTTAACTGTGTTTCAATTTTAGCCTTTTCGGCTTGAATTTGTTTTTCTTGCTCATTCAGAAGCTTTTGCTCTTGCTTTCCGATTTGCTGTCGCTGTTGTTCATACAAGCTCCTGAATACCCAATTCATATACATTTGCTGGTACTGCGGATTACCCATTTGACCAACCTGCATACTGAGTTGAGGCTGCATCATCATCATTTGTTGCTGTGCACCGAAAACCGCCATATTATGCGCATAATTCATGTACATCATCTGTCGTCCGAACATCGATCCCGGAGTGTTCAACATATCACTCATAGAGACCGACCCATCCGCTATGTTAGACGCATACTGCTGTAAATCCATCAGCTTCTGCGTTAACTGTGTCATGCGGTAATTCAGATCGCTTTTCTGACGCATAATGTCTAATTTTCGGTATGCGAAAATTAATAGAGACATTTTCTAACTCCTACCTAAATTTAACTAACCTAACCTTACATCCATGTAAAAACATGCAATTTCGAAAAATTGCATGTTTTTAAGCGTTTTATTAAGAAATGTTACAAACTATTTATTTTCTCTTGTTACAACTTTGTCAATAAGCCCATATTCAAGGGCTTCTTGAGCTGTTAAGAAGTGATCGCGTTCACAATCTTCTTTTACTTTTTCATATGGTTGACCTGAATTTTCTGCCATGATACTTATTAACATGTCTTTCATACGCAAAATTTCTTTTGCTTCAAGTTCAATATCAGTAGCCTGACCTTGCGCCCCGCCAAGCGGTTGATGAATCATTACTCTGGCATTTGGTAAAGCTAATCTTTTTCCTTTAGCACCCGAACAAAGCAGGAATGCTCCCATTGATGCTGCATCACCCAGACAAATTGTTGATACATCGCATTTGATAAGCTGCATAGTATCATATATAGCCATTCCGGCTGTTATAACACCACCGGGGCTGTTTATATAAAGCATAATATCTTTTTCAGGATTTTCGCTTTCCAATAGTAATAATTGAGCAACGACTGAATTTGCAACTTCATCATCAATTTCAGTACCTAAAAATATAATTCTTTCTCTTAACAATCTTGAGAAAATGTCAAATGAGCGTTCTCCTCTTGAAGATGCTTCAATTACTGTCGGAACGTAGCCCATTATTTTCATATAAGTTTCTTGATCCATATTCTCTCCTATATATTATCCTCTGTATTTTCTTCAGTAATTTCTTTTTTAATTATTTCAAGTTTAGTAATTCTTGCTCCGTCAACTTCTTTCACTACAAATGTTAAATTCTTAAATTCGGCGACATCATCAACTTCTGCAAGTCTACCTAATAATTTTACTACAAGTCCGCCAATTGTATCAATATCCTCGTCATCTATCTCTTTTTCATCAATATTAAAAAATTCGGCAAACTCATCTAACCTTGTCATTGAATTTGCCATGTATGTATTTGGCGCAATCTCAACAATTTCGGTTTCTTCTTCGCTTTCTTCATCAAATTCGTCTTGAACATCTCCAAAAATTTCTTCAATAACATCTTCCAATGTTAAAAGACCTGATGTTCCGCCAAATTCATCAACAACAATAGCCATCTGACCTTTGCATTTTTTGAATTCAAGAACTAATTTATCCATTGTCATAGTTTCCGGCACTAACAATATATTACGTTGAATTTTGGCTACCGGACATACTTCGTCTTTTATTGAAAGCGAGAATAAATCTTTTACATGTACAAATCCTGTAATGTGATCAATATCTTCTTCATAAACAGGATATCTTGTATATTGATTTTCTATCGCAAGCTTATTAAGTTCTTCGAGCGGCATATCAATCGGAATACAAATCATATCAGTTCTTGGAACCATAACTTGTTTGGCAGTTAAATCTGAAAATTTAAATACATTATGAAGCATATCTTTTTCTGTTTCATTCAATTCTCCGCCGTCAAAACTTGCATTCACAAGCATATCCAATTCTTCAGTTGAATGAACAAGAGAACCTTTATGCGAATGAGGAATATTTAAAATTTTCAAAACCAGATTACCAAATCCGTTTAAAACCCATATAAAAGGATTAAAGATTAAAGTTAAAACATTCATTGGTCTTGCAACCCATAGCGCAGTTTTTTCTGTATATTCAAGAGCGATAGATTTTGGAATAAGTTCACCTAAAACTACATGGAAAAACGTAATCAAGGCAAACGCTATTGATGCTGAAACTGTATGTGTTGCGACTGTTTGACTGACACCGGGCAAAAATACAAATATAGGTTCAATAATTCTTGCTAAAGTACCTTCCCCAACCCAACCTAAGCCGATACTTGAAATTGTTACACCAAGTTGGACCGCAGCAATGAATTTATCTAAATCTTTCAAAGCTTCCATTGCAATTTTGGCATTATAGTTACCTTCATTTACCAGCTGTTCTATCCTTGTTTTTCTTACCTTAACCATTGCAAATTCGGAAGCGACAAAAAAACCGTTTGAAAACAGTAAAAAGGCAATTAAAAATAAATTAAAATATATATTAGGCTCGTCCATTTAATTTCCTTATATAGGTTCAATTATAATATCATAACCGGAAAAAAGCAATCCTATTTTTGCTTCATATCTACTTCTTTTAACTCAGTGTAGACCATTGGCGAAAAGCCTTTAGTTACAGATACACTTATAACCTTATAAACAGGCTTTTCACTAAGCAATGTCGGAGATGTAATATGATATACCCCGTTTCGCATAATTTCACTATTTGTGTGCAAATGACCAGCAACCACAGATACAACATTATCATGTTTATCTAAAAGTTTTAAATAATCCTCTTTATTATAAACTCTGTGTGAAGAAATTTCTTTTGCTGAAACAACAGGGAAATGCTGAATGATAATTACTTTATTGCGTTTATATTTTGTAAGCTGTTTATCAAGCCATTTCAATGTATCTTCCTTATAATAACCGATAGAACCGGGTATAACCTCTTTTGCGCCATCAACAACAATGAAAACAAATCCCTTTTTCTTGAATACATAATTTGGTTTCATTCTAAAATAAAACGGATTATTTTCATGAACAATTTCTAAATATTGTTTTTTTGAAAGTCCGTTATTCTTATAAACATCATGATTTCCCAAAACTATATAATATGGGGCATGAAGTTTATTTATTATTTTCACAAATGGGGGGACATAATCCGGACGCGGAGAATCAATATTATCGCCCGTAAATACTACAAACGAAACATCACTTTCTTTATTAATATCTTTTACAGCCTTTGTGAGCACTTCTCCTGTATATTCATCTTGAGTTTTAAAATGCGCATCTGTAACCTGAACAAATTTGATAATATCTGCATAAACTGTATTCTGCAAAATAAAAACCGTAAATAAAGCTAATATTAAATTTCTCATCATTCCCTCACAGTCTGATTATATCATAAATTTTGAATTATGGTATAATTTCCATATGAGATTAGACAAATTTTTAAAAGTTTCAAGATTAATAAAGCGAAGAACCGTTGCAAACGAAGTTTCAGACACGGGAAGAGTCTATGTTAACGGGAATAGTACCAAACCGTCAAAACAACTAAAAATTGGCGATGAAATAAAAATTGAATACACAAACAGAACGGTAAAAGTAAGAGTCTTAAAAATTCCGGAAAATAATGTAAGTGTTCAAGAAGCACCAACTCTATACGAAACTTTAGAATAACTATCTGCCGATTTCTACCGCTTTTTGAGCCATTGCTTTTGTAATATTTATCAATGCCAAGTTAGCTTCATAAGCACGCTGCGCTAAAATAGCATCGGCCATATCAACGGCAGGATTTACATTTGACGCTCTTATATATCCGTTTGCATCAGCATCAGGATGCCCAGGACGGTATATTTTATCCCCCATTGTCGGGTCTTCAATACATCCGTTAAACACAACCCCTCCCTGCAAATACGGCAATGTACCAACTCCAAACACATCTTCTTTCATCGTGTTCATAAGACCATGAAAAGAAATATCCTCTGTTGCATTCAAAATCGGTATACGTCTTATATAATTCGGCGTATCTACATTTGCAATGTTTTTTGCGTGAATATCAAGCCTGAGCCCGTGCGCCTTCAGGGCATTTGAACCGATATTCATTGATTCCATTATACTCATAATCTACGCCTTTCTATTACTATTTACCTACATTTATTACAGTTTTCATTTGTGTAATTATATTTGACATTCTTCTTGTCGCCATTGTATAAAGGAGAGAATTTTGCTGGAGCTCCATCAATTCATTTGCAGGATCGATTTCCTCATATTCTCTATCTTCGATAACGCCGGAAGGTCCAAGTTTTTCAGATAATTTAGTTTCTAAAGGGCTATTCATTGAACCTAAATAATCACCAAAATTAACATCTTTTCTTACATAACCCGGGGTATCCATATTGGCAAGGTTTGCACCCAAAGCTCTCTGTCTTTGAGATATCAAATCCATCATCAATGTAACTTTACCCATATTATCAAGAGGAGTGAACATTTTAATCCTTTCTTTTTGATGCACTTAAATTCGTTTAATACCGCTATTCTCGAATATTTATTGCTTTGTTATACATATCATCAACTACCTTCATCATTCTCGTACTTGCAATTAATGATGCGTTTAGTCTCAACATATCTGAAACAGATCCATATACGTTCGTATTTGAGGTTTCTAAATTATTTTGACAGAAGCAGTCGTGATTTCTGACGAGCTTCGCCTCACCTGATTCTTCAGTAGCAACAAGTTTATTCATACCGATAGGTTGAAGATTTTCCTGTGATGCAAATCTAACCATTGGTATTGTACCTATTTTTTTTGGTTTTGTATTTGCTGCATCATATGTATAAACTTCACCGTTTTTCTTAATTTCAAATTTGTAGCAATTTGCCGGAATTTTAATTCCTTCTCCGACAATCCAGTCATCATTTGTTACAAGATAGCCATCTTTACCTTGTTTAAAAGCACCATCACGTGTGTATGCGACTTCACCTTGCGGAGATACAACAGGAATAAATCCGTTACCGTTAATAGCAATATCATATGGATTGCTTGTTACCTGAATTGAACCCGGTGCATAATCTGTTCGGACAGAACCTGTAAGATAGCCATCCTCTTTGAGCATTTGCTCAAAGCTTACTGATTTGTAACCTCTGGTATTCATATTCGCCAAATTATTAGCAACATAACCGAGTTTTTCAAACTGAATTGTTACGTTATTTACACCTTTTCTTACTATACCTTGCATACTGTACATAGTTTATACCTCATTATGCTTGTCCGAGTTGCGAAATTACTTTTTGAAGATTTTGATTTTGAATCATAAATATTTGTCTGTTCGCTTCAAAATTTCTGATTATGGGCATCATTCCAATAAATTCATTTTGGAGTGATACGTTTGAATATTCGTTGTAACCTTGTTTTACTTGCGGATCTATTACGACTACTCCGTTTGCATCAACAACACCTATTGTTCCCGCTTGTTCAAATTTGTGAGTTTTTCTGTTTAATACAGAAATAACACCGTTTGCATTTACCCTAACGTCCTTTATTTGCTCAGGTACAACAGGAAGTTTTATCGGAACACCTGCATTTGATAAAACCTGATCGTTTTCAAGTGTTAAAAGATTCCCCTCTTTATCCAATTTAAATCTTCCGTCACGTGTAAGCTTTACTCCCTCTGCACTTTGGGTTTGGAAGTAACCTTTGTTTGCAAGCGCAAAATCTAATGGATTGTCTGACATATTCAAACGACCGACTTTGTCATCAATTGTTTGCGACAATCCGTGAACCCCTATATATTCAGTAAAAGATGAAACAACCGGATCTTTTCTTTGGAACCCGATTTTGTCAAAGCCGGTAATATTATCGTTATACATACCGATAATTTCACTTTGAACGTGCATTGCCCTCAATGACGCCGTAAGGCCTTTTTCACAGTATCTAATTCCGCCGTTTATTTTCATTTACTACCTCTTTTTCTAATACTGTCGGATAATTATATATTCAATTCAACAAAAGATAAAAAAATCGTCCGTTTGTATTAGGTAGTAATAATTTAATGATGATTTCTTAAAAGTCAACATAATGATTAATAAAAAAATATATGATATAATACGCATATGAAATTATCGATAATCATACCTGTATACAATATAGAACCATACATATCAAAATGTTTAGACAGTATTTTGAAACAATCTTTTATGGATTTTGAAGTTATATGTGTAAATGATGGTTCTAAAGATAATTCATTATCCGTTTTACAAGAATTCAAAAACAAAGATGACAGAATTATTGTAATTGATAAAAAAAATGAAGGTTCAGGAGTTGCCAGAAACGCAGCCCTTGACATAGCTCAGGGAGAATATGTATATTTTGTCGACGGCGATGACTGGTTAGAAAAAGATGCTCTTGAAAAAATGATTAAAAAAGCCGACGAATTACAAACGGATATTCTTATTTTCGGCGGACTTTCTTATTACGAAAATAAAGGGCAAAATGGCGGTTATAGTGTAAATAAACTCCCCACAAAATATTTAAACAAAGTTTTTTCTGCTCAGGATATAAAATCTGATGTTTTTAAATTTCCATCAACTGCTTGGACAAAACTTTATCGCAGAGATTTTTTAAAGAAAAATGATATTAAATTTCAGCTTATTAAAGCAGGACAGGATCAATTGCCATTCTTCCATTCAATGATTACAGCCGAAAGAATTGCACTATATCCTGAAAATTTGTACTGTTACAGAAAAAATCGCAAAGGTGCAGTTACAGCTGCAAAGAAGAAAAAAAATTTTTCTCCTATACTTGTATTTTATGCAATAGAAGAACTACTTGAAAAACTTGGTAAAATTGATGAATATAAAGATATTTTTGTGGATAAATATTTTTCAAAGGCAACATCTTGGCTGGCTAAATTTCAAGACGATATGAAAGAAGAATATTTTACGGAATATTCAAAACTCTTAAACCACATAAAAACAAAATATCCGAATAGCAAATGGAAAAACTTTAATCCAAAAATTAATGATAGTTATTGGATTTTAAAATTAAAACAAACATTTTTATTTTAAAGGCGGAACAATTACATAATAAAAATCTTTATTTTTACATTTCCCAATTTTGTTACAAATTTCAGCTGAATAAAATTTAGGACTTACCTTGTAATTCTCAGGCATCAGTTCCACAAATCCTTTGACTCTGTCATCAATGCCTTTGCTATTTTCTTTGATGATTATTGCTCCTGAATTTAAAACATCTTTATGGTCTATCCAAGGATTTGTATGTCCGAAAGTATCCAAAATAACAGTAGGTTTTTGTTCATTATAATATGCAAATTGAAAAACATAACCTATATCACCGCCTACGTACTTTAACGGTGCACCATTGGTCGCTGTACTCCATTCTTTATTAATCTCGGGAATTATTGTTTGATAAGGATATGAAATGAAAAATTTCGTTTGTAATAACCAAAATATCAGCACAACCAAAAGCGATACACCCATTGCAGTATAAGAAAGTATCGTGAAAAATTTAAAACTGTTTTCCTTAAATTTGATTGGGATAAAGTAAAATAACATTACACCTGTCAAACAAACCATAATAGAGCCCCAGATAGCAGGAACTCTGTTACCGGTAAAAAATCCCATCATTCCCTGCGCTATTATTGGTGTAAAAAATATAAACAGCAAAAATAATTTATCATTTTTAGAAATATTTTCAGGTTTAAAACTAATATTTTTAGCCTGCCAAGCTGTTAATAAATAAAGTCCGATACAAGCCAAAACCGATGAAAAAAGCCCTAAGAAAAATTTTATCGGATAAAATATATGACTCATTTTAACCAATATAATCGGCAAATTGTTCGTTTCAGCCTGTGTCCTTTCAATCATATAAGCAAATGAAAAGAAATCCGTCTTAAACAGCCAAATCACATGCGGTGCAATAACTAATGAACCAACAAGTATAGCTAAATACATTCCTTTTTGTCTAAATTGCTCACGCTGAGCAAAAATCAAATATAAAAGCATACCAAAAAATAAAAATACTATCTGATATTTTCCCAAAAACGCAAAACCGGAAGTTACACCGAACAATATCCAATCAAAAATTTTATTTTCTCTGACAGATTTGTAAAAATAATATATAACCATTGGCCAAAGAGCCATAAATAATATATTACAATTAAAATTATCTATAAAGACATCAAATGTATAATAAAGACAAGCCTCCAAAATCATTACCGAACAAAACGCCTTTTCTTCTGATATGAAATTTTTAGCAAGTTTATATATAAATATAAATCCTGTAATTATACATAATTGGCCTAAAATATAAGCCGCAATATCATGTTGTCCAAAAAGGTTGTAAAACCCGCTCATAAGCCAACCTGAAAGCGGAGGATGCTTATTAGTTCCAAAACTTAATAACTGACCCCAAGTAACAGCTTCCATTGAATCAATAGACATTACATTACGAAGCGTGGAAATTAAAGTCCACAACAATGCATGTAAAAATAAAAATATATAAAAAACTCTTCTCTTCAACATATCCATTGTTTAGATTTTATGACGAACACTTATCATAATCAATACAATATTAAGCCTAATAAAAAATGCAAATAACATAATTATTATTTGCATTTTTATTTATTATTACTTATCAGCTTTTGAAACGGATTTCTTGCCGCCAAGCGCCCATCTGAAACCGACCTGCAAACCGACACCGTTTCGTCCGCCGTTTGTTATAAACGTTTGGAAGAATCCTGTAAAACGTTCGCCCCAAGATTTTCTAACACCTACACCATATTTTACATAAGGTTTTACACTTAATTCAGGTAACGATACGTCATTTGCATGGTAGTGAGTTTTGTCCATCAAATTCCAAACCATACCAACATTTGCATAAGGCTGCCAACCGTTTTTCAAATTGGCGATAAATTTGATATTCGGTTCAACCTGAATTGCATGTAAAGGATCAGAAGAAATATGAATTCCAGCAGCATTTGTATAATCAAAAGAATTTACAAAAGAATATGATAACAACAAGCTTGGTTGAACTATATATTTTCCTTCTTTAAATTCAATATTATAACCAGTTTTAGATGCTATACCGGCCATTAACATTGAAAAATCTTCGTTTCCGTATCTTGTAGAAGCTTCTCCGCCGTTTGCACCCGTATTAATTGTCAAACCTTGGAAGAAATTACCTTTGTAAGCCATACCCAATACGCCTAAAGTTCCGCCGTTTTGGTACATGCTTATACCGTTGTAAGATTGGTGAGAACCGTTATATCCGGCATAAAGTCCCCAAA
>CAMVQX010000033.1 GCA_947169755.1 uncultured bacterium | reverse complement strand
TCGATGAGGCAAAATCTCTTGTTAAAAAAGGTGTAACGGAGATTGTTCTGATTGCTCAGGATACAACAAGTTACGGATTAGATTTGTATAAAAGGCATGCATTGCCTGAGTTGCTAGAAAAACTAAATGATATAGATGGTTTGGGATGGATAAGAATCATGTATGCGTATCCTTCTCAACTTACAGATGAATTGATTGATGCAATTGCAAAACTTGATAAGGTTGTTAAATATATTGATTTACCGCTTCAGCATTCAAATTCACAAATTCTGGAAGCTATGCGTCGTCCTGTAATGGATTATAAAGCTTTGATAGCTAAAATAAGGGCAAAAATTCCGGATGTTGCTATAAGATCTGCATTTATTGTCGGCTATCCCGGTGAAACGGATGAACAATTTGAAGAACTTTACAGGTTTATTGAAGAAGTAAGGTTTGAAAAAATGGGTGTTTTTGAATATTCCCGCGAAAAAAATACAGTTTCCTATTCGATGGATCATCAGGTGCCGGCAAAAATAAAAAAACAGCGCAGAAATAAATTGATGAAGCTTCAACAGAAAATTTCGCGTGAAGTTAATGAGAGTTATGTCGGTAAAACTATTCCTTGCATTGTTGAAGGTTATACAGATGACGGGATTGTTTTATTGCGTTCACAGCATGACGCTCCGGAAATTGACGGCATGGTTTATGCTTCATCAAAAGAACAAGTTGTTCCCGGTGATATAGAAAATGTTAAAATTGAACGGGCAGATGATTATGATTTGTTTGGGGTTGTGCAATAAGATTATTTGTTATATCGTATAAATAGAGAAAGGTGTAATGTGAGAAGTTTTGAATTAACTTTGCGCAAGATTGATTAATTATGGAATTTGTAGAAAATAAAGAAGTTGAAAGAGAACAATTATCGGCTATTTTTAGAGACATGATAAAATATTCGCCGTCAAAAATTTGCGGCATGATTGGGAATGCTATTATAGTCCCTGTTTATACGAGTCTTTTATCTCCGGAACAATATGGTTTATATTCATTATCAATTGCAACTTTATCATTTCTTTGTATTATATTTTCTGATTGGGTTGGACTTTCAGGTTTAAGATTTTTCAGACAGCATCAAATGACTCAGGATATGCCAAAATATTTAACAACTCTTGTTACTATGTTGGCTTCAAACTTATTTTTGATGTTTTTGTTGTCATTTGTATTTAGAAATTGGTTTTATGCGCAATTTAATATACCTGTAAAATATTTATTTGCGATATTGTTTTTGATTATACCTGTTGCCATAAGAGCTTTGTTGTTCCAGCTTTTAAGAGCACAGTTGAAATCTGTTTCTTATACGATATCAACAATTGCGAACCAGTTGATGACAATTTTCTTATCAATAATTTTTGTTAAGTATTGTCATATGGGAGCAGTTGCTCTTCTTTTAGGTATGGGTATTTCAATTACACTTACAGATTTGCTTTTGATTTATCAAAGTAATATATTGTCATGGTTCAAATTTCAAAAAATCGAATGGAAATCTGTATTTCCTATTATGGTTTATGGTATTCCGATTGCGGCTACTTCGTTGAGCGCATGGATTATAAACCAGAGCAATAAATTTATTATGAATAGTATCCATGGCTTCTCTCAAGTCGGTTTGGTCGGTGTTGCATACAGCCTGACATTACCTTTGCTTATGACAATTTTTTCTATAATCACAGTTGCGGCAATTCCTCGTATCATAAATATGTATGAAGAAAAAATTGATGTAAGACCGATTGTTTCAAGGTTTACCGGATATTATGTATTGATTGCATTACCTATAATTACAGTTATATCTTTTTATGCAAGGGATTTTGTAGTTATATTTTCTTCAAGTGAAAAATTCTATGATGCATTTCAAGTAATTCCATTTTTTGCATTTGGTACATTTTTTATGGCAATGACAGATTACACAACTTTGCAATATCACCTTGCTAACAAAACATATATAGATTTTATTATTAAGCTGACTTCAGGAATTATAGGTGTTGTTTTAAATATAATATTAATACCAAAAATGGGATTAATAGGTGTTGGTGCAGCGACTATGCTTGCAAATCTGTCATATCTTTTATTGAGTTTAATAATTGTTCTGCCGGGATTAAGATTAATTTATCCAAGTTTAACATTTATGAGGATATTTATAGCTTTAATACCTATGGTAAGTTTACATTATTTATACAGTACAACTTTGAACGCTCCGCCGTTGTTTAAGATGCTATCATTGTTGGCAGTGTTCTATGCGGTTTATTTTACACTTCAAAGAACTGTTTTAAAGCGCCATGAATAATGTAATATTTACATTTCTTTACATTCTAGCAAGAAAATTTATTTACGGATTTTATATTTTTGAATACAAATATATTAAGTATTTGTAATAAAAAATAGAAAAATTTCTATGCTCTTGGTACGATTAATATAACGATTAGGGAAACTGAAAGGAATAAAAATGATAAAAATACAAGCTGGTAAAAGGAAAGTAGTCGCTTCGGCATTAACTTTATGTTTCTTCTTGCAGCAGTCATTTTGCATGCAGGTCATGGCAACAACCATTACAGGAGTAACCGGAAATAACGGAGTTTATAACGTTGATCCGACAGCAACAAGCTCAGACGGTTCAGTTGGTTACAGAAAATATTATAAATTTGATTTAAGTAGTGGTGATATTGCAAATTTAATCTTTTATGATGCAATCAGAGGTAAAAATGTAAAAACATTTTTGAACCTTGTAGATAATAAAATCAATATTCAAGGTATTTTAAACTCTGTTGATAAAAATGGTGGTTTTACTAACGGGCATGCCGTATTTATTTCACCAAACGGTATGGTTGTTGGTTCAGGCGGTGTATTGAATGTAGGTTCATTATCAGTTTACACACCGGACTCTGACTCTTATGAAAAATATAAACAAGATGTAGCTAATCCTTCTTTAACGCCTCAATATGAAGAAAGGTTGGGGAAAGGTACAGCATTAGTTGATATTAACGGTAAAGTTTTGGCTCGTGATTTTGTTAATATAAATGCCGCTGATGTAAATATCGGCAGCCAAGCTCAAATCATGGCCGGTGTTAAAAATTCCGATTATATCAGTACAAATTCCCAGGCAAATACTTTATTTAACCAGCTAGTAAATACAGATAATCTAAATACTGCAAATGCTTTTGCAAATACTAACGGAAGTATCAAAATTCTTTCTTATGATTCAGCCGGCGGAACAAAAGTTGCAGGCCAAATGAAAAACTTTGGTAAAGGTGATATTACAATAGATAACTTAGGTTCAAAAGGTATAGACGTTTCAGGTAGCATGTCAAACGGAAACGGAAATACAAAATTAAATAACTCAAATGGTTATATTACAGTTTCAGGTGACATTAAAAATAAAAACGGCGAGTTATTATTAGACAACAAGGGTGTAGGTATTTTAGTTGCGTCAACCGGTAAATTAACTAACAGTAACGGTGACATCAATATTAAAAATACCGGTGATAAAGGTATAACTTTTGACTATGGTTCAAAAACTACAGACACTACAGACGAAGTTAATATTACAAATACCGGATATGAAGGTATTAACGTAAAAGGTAACATTACCGGTAACGGTATCAACATCGATAACAAAAATTCTAACGTTATTCTTGGTTATTCTGCCGGAAAAGATTATTTAACATCAACTGATGATGTAAATATTGATATTAAAAACGGTAATTTATACAACTATGGTACAACTGCTAACTTGATTAAAGCAAATGGCGACCTTGATATTTATGTACAAAACGGTGCTATCGGTAAAGATGTAAATCCATGCCAAGGTGGTGCTTGTACAGGTATCGGTACAGATGCTCGTAATTTGAAAAAATCTATTAATACAACAGTTCAAGGTACTATAAAGGCAATCAGCACAAAAGGCTCTAACGAATCTCTTATTAATATTGCAAGTTTGAACACTGATATGAAAGTTGACCAGATTAAATCTGACGGTAGAGTTATTTTATTGGCTGATGACGGTACTAACAGAGGTGCTCACGCATATAACATTGTAAACAGAGCTAAAAATGGTAATAATCCGAACGTAGAAGGTACGGGTATTTCAATTATTGCCAGCGGTAGTATCGGTGAAAACGGTAAGGCATTAACATTCAGACAAAATGGTGTAAATACTATATTCTATGGTGATGATGCAACACAACCTCACGTTGTTAATCCGAACAATACCTCGGAACAAGGCGTTGACATGTTGGCAATCAAAGATATCAACGTAAGAGGTATGGATGGTGAAGACGGTCAGAAACTTGATACAAATGTTTGTGCAATGGTTTCAAGAACCGGTAACATAAACGCTGAATTTTCAGGCGATGTTTATATTGATGAAACAACCGCTAAAAATAATATAGACATTACAACACGCGGTAAAAATATGTACATAAATAACCTCGGTAAAGCTCCGAAGACTTATGGTACAAATAATACAAAAAATGATTACTACGGACCAAATAATAATATAGTTCCTAATAAAGTTAAATTGACAGCACTTGATACAGGAAGTTACTTATGTCCTTATGAAGATCCTGAATATGAGCATGCTGCTGATTCAACAATCGTAGTTAAAAATGGTGTAATAAACGGTAAAGGTATTGGAAGACCTGACCATGAACAAGACTTAACTCTTGTTGCTGATAATGCTTATGCCGGCGGATATTACTTCAATATGGGTAAACACAGACCAAATGGCAAATCTGTAGTTATTGAAGATTCTACAACTAACCCGATAAATACACCTAACGGAACTCCAATCTCTATCAGAGGTAAAGCTGTAAGACCTGAAGATGTCACAGCAGTAGGCAAACCTGAAGATGACAGAAACTACTATTATGGTGGTAGTGAACAAGGTCATGATCAAGGTTATGATGGTGTAACAGATCCAAGCAAACTTGGTACTGAAGAAGATGATGATAACTTAGTTATTCCGCGTCCGGATCCGGAAGTTGTAATTGATACAGATAGTGATAGTGATACTGATATCGATACAGATACAGATTTGGATACAGATACAGACTTAGATTCAGATACAGATATTGACACCGATACAGATACTGATACAGATATCGACACAGATATTGATACCGATACAGATAACGATACAGACTTAGATACAGATACAGATATCGACGATCCTGAAATCGTAGTTGATACAGATGATGATACTGATACGGATAACGATACCGATACAGATTTGGATACAGATACTGACCTAGATACAGATACAGACTTAGACTCAGATACAGATATCGATACCGATATTGATACCGATACAGATATTGACACAGATATTGATACCGATACAGATAACGATACTGACTTAGATACTGATACAGATATCGACGATCCTGAAATCGTAGTTGATACTGATGATGATACTGATACGGATAACGATACCGATACAGATTTGGATACAGATACTGACCTAGATACAGATACAGACTTAGACTCTGATACAGATATCGATACCGATATCGATACAGATACAGATATTGATACAGACTTAGACTCTGATACTGATTTAGATACAGATACCGATACAGATATTGATATTGATACCGATACAGATACTGATACAGATAACGATACCGATACAGACTTAGATACCGATACAGATTTGGATACAGATACAGATTTGGATTCAGATACAGATATTGATACAGATACTGATACGGATACTGACGTTGATACCGATACAGATATTGATACAGATAGCGATAATGACAATGATAGTGACAACGATACAGATATCGATACCGATACAGATAACGATACCGATGCAGACACAGATACTGATATTGATACTGATGATGATTTGGATGATGATACCGATACAGATACCGATACAGATACTGATATCGATATTGATACAGACAATGATAATGATACCGATACTGATGATGATCCGGGCAGGGAAGTATACAAACAACGTGTACTTGACAATCCGATATACTCAACAGACAAACGTCAGTTCATGAGATTCAGTACGGCAGATAGCTCAACACCAATCAGTATTGCTGACACTTCTCAAATTGAAGGCATACTTGATATTTCAAGGGGTGGTATGGCAATATCTCACCACAACGGTGTAAAAGTCGGCGATGTAATTCCTGTTAATATTGCATATGGTAATATAAACATTAATACAAGTGTCAAAGTTGTTTCAGCAACAGACAGACGTGCCGGAACAGAGTTCATAAATCTTGATCAGGCAACTCAGAACAAGATACTTTATATGAACATGATGTTGGAAGAGCAAACGGCTGCCAGACGTGCAAATACATCAATGATATAAATAACTGATAATAAAAAATACCCTCAGTAATGAGGGTATTTTTTTATACATAAGCTGCTGCATGACGTCTATATCTTTGATTGCGTTCCATAATCCTTTGCATTCTGGCATCCATTTGGAATGGTTGTAAGTTTTTGTTTGGTCTTCTGCTCATCTGTTCAATTGCATTATTTTGCATGAATACTCCGGCTATATTTGTTGCACTATTTCCGAGTTTTGTTAATTCAGCGCCCCAATCTACGGGATTTTGTTTTATATCTTTTGTTTTTTCAGCCACTTTATCGGCAATAATTTTCTTTTTACCGCCCGCAGCTTTTATTTCTTCTTTTGATTTATCTCCATATTCTGTTTTAAACTCTTTTTTAGCTTCAAATTTAGCTTGTCCTGTTTGTTTAGTTGCTTCTGCTTTGGCATTTATTGCTTGGAATTCAGTTTTAATATTTTTGGTTCCGGCAACTGCAGCCGCACCGGATTGCATAGCTGATGCAGCGCTTGCCATTGCACCCATTATGTTGCCTTCGGCTGCGTATGCTCCTGTTTTTGTCAAACCAGCAGCAGTTTGCCCGTATTGTCCGACAAGTTCAACAACTTTACCGACTTTTTGCATTACCTTACCGATTGCAATTAGTGCTCCGCCTGCTCCAAAGAAGCTGGATGTTGCTCCACCTAATGCTACTAGTGCCATACCTGCAATGTTTATAGCCTGCCCTGCAGATTGTGCCATTACGCTGTATTGCTCAACTTTATTTGCAACATCAATAACTTTATTTGTCTTGACTTCTTCAGCCTGCATGTTTTTACGATTCATGTTATTGATTTTAATGTATTGTGCATTTGTTCTGTTTAAACGGCCTAATGTTCTTGTTTGATTACGTTGAAGTGAATATACAACTTTGCCGTTGTTCTGCATCAAACCGACTTTTGCACCGATAAAATGTTGGAGTTCAGATATTCTTCCGGATTTGTTTGAGACTCCTCCGGCTCCGCTGCTGCCGCTAAATGAGTTAGATGCTAATAAGCTGTCAAGTTCATGTTGAGCGTTGTTTACTTCTTTTTGTATATTTTCTTGTTCTTTGTTTAATTTATCAAGTTTTTGATTGTTTTTCTTGAGCTCGTTTTGTTCGGTTTTAAAAGTTGATGCAAACTTTTTATCATCTTTTATAATTTGTCCTTCAAGTTTTTGAGCTCCGGTGCTGAATTGTTGGACAATTTTTGTATCACCTTGAGTTTGTTTTGTGAGTTTTTGGGTTGTACCTTTGATAGAATTACCTTCTGAAACAGCTTTTTTGCCGTCAGAGACACTGTTAATATCCCCAAATTTCTCTTCAACAGAAGATTTTTCTTTGGAAGGTTTTTTATCTTCCAAATCTTTAAGACTTTGTTTTGCATTTAATTCCGCAATGTTTGCTCTTTCGGTGAATTGCGGCTGCGCAGGTTGTTTTACGCCCGGTGCATTAAATATAGAACCGAATTTGCTTAAATAAGCAGGAGATTGTGCGGCGCGCGTTCTTCTTACTGTCGTGCCTTTTAAAATCTCGCTGATTTTATTCGTGTTTATTACATTATTAATAGGCATAAATACTCTCTCAAATAAATAAAAACTTTTAAAAAGTTGCGATTTCAGCATGTTTGCATGTTGTTACAAAAGTTAATAAAATTTTGAAAAATTAAATGACTTGTTAAAAAAAAAGGTTCGTGTTAGAATACAAACGAAAAGGGAGACTTTATTATGAAATTAATGGAAGGTAAAAAGGGAGTTATCTTTGGTGTGTCAAATACCCACGGGATAGCTTACGCTATAGCAAGACAATTATTTGAAGCCGGTGCTGATATTGCATTTACTTATGCCGGTGAACCTATGGAAAAACGTGTTAGACCGCTTGCTGAAGAAATGAATGCAAAAATTATAATGAGCTGTGATGTTACAAAAGAGGATGAGGTTGCAGCTGTATTTAAAGAATGTGAAAGAGTATACGGTAAAATAGATTTTGTTGTTCATGCTGTTGCATTTGCTGCAAAAGAAGATTTGCAAGGCAGATTTATTGATACATCCCGCGCAGGCTGGGATTTAGCAATGGGTATTAGCGCATATTCACTCATAACACTTTGCAAATATGCTGAACCTATTTTGAATGAAGGTGCATCTGTATTTGCTATGACTTATTTGGGTTCTGAATATGTTGTTGCAAACTACAATATTATGGGTGTTGCAAAAGCTGCATTGGAAGCTTCAATGAGATATTTGGCTGCAGATTTAGGCAAGAAAAATGTAAGAGTTAACTGTATTTCTGCAGGTGCTGTTAAAACACTTGCTGCAAAAGGTATTTCAGGATTTGACAAAATGCTTAAAGCCGCAGTTGCAAAATCTCCTCTCAATCGCAATGTTGCGTTGGAGGATGTTGGTAAAGCAGGTTTATATTTGGCATCTGACTTGTCAACAGGTACAACAGGCCAAATTTTATACGTAGATTGCGGTTGTCACGCAGTTTACGCTTCTTTGGATGAAATGGAAATTATTGCCAATTCTATTCCGAAGGTATAAAAGACCTTTTTTCATACTCGAGGCGTGTATTGCGCCTCTTTTTTTTTTGTGATATCTTTTTGTTTGAAAGAGGGATTATATGACAGCGACTAAAATTCAAGATTTACCTACAGTTTATAACGCAAAAGAAACAGAAGAAAAAATATACAAATTCTGGGAAGACGGCAAATATTTCAAGGCTGATGCTACAAGCTCAAAGCCTTCATATTCTATTGTAATTCCACCGCCAAATGTTACAGGTGTTCTACATATGGGACATGCGTTAGATGAAACTTTGCAGGATATTTTAGTACGCTACCACAGAATGTCTGGATATGAGACTCTTTGGCTTCCTGGTACTGATCACGCCGGTATTGCAACTCAAAATGTTGTTGAGAAAAAATTAAGAGAACAAGGTTTGTCGCGTTACGATTTGGGCAGAGAGAAATTTCTTGAAGAAACTTGGAAATGGGCAAATGAGCACAAGTCAGCTATTCTCGACCAATGTAAGCGTTTGGGTGCATCATTTGACCGCTCAAGAGAACGCTTTACGTTTGATAAAGGGTGTTCTGATGCCGTAAAAGAAGTCTTTGTCAGACTTTATGAAAAAGGTTTAATTTATAAAGGAAAATATATTGTAAACTGGTGTCCTCGTTGTAACAGTGCGATTTCTGATGTAGAAACCGAATATGCAACCGAACAAGGACATATGTGGGAAATTTCATATCCGCTTAAAGGTGAATCAGGTGCGATTATTGTTGCAACTACTCGTCCGGAAACTATTTTTGGTGATGTAGCAATTGCTGTTCATCCTGATGATCATAAATATTCTGAATTGGTTGGCAAAACAGTTGTAATTCCGCTTTCTGGAAGAGAAATTCCTATTATTGCAGATGAATACGTAGATAAGAATTTTGGAACAGGTGCTGTAAAAATTACTCCGGCACATGACCCGAATGATTTTGAAGTCGGTAAACGTCATGGCTTAAGACCTGTTTGGGTAATCAATAATGACGGTACAATGAAAGCTTGCGGTGAAGTGCCAAAAGAATTGCACGGACTTGACAGATATGAGGCAAGAGAAAAAATCATAGGTATGCTGTCTTACCAAAATTTCTTGTTAAGAACACGGGATCATGAGCATAATGTTGGTAAATGCCAGCGTTGCGGAACAACCATTGAACCGTTACTTTCTGAACAATGGTTTGTAAAAATGGCACCTTTGGCAAAAGAAGCTATAGCTGCCGTAAAAGACGGAAGAATAAAATTCGTTCCTGACAGATGGGAAAAGAATTATCTTGGCTGGATGGAAAACATCAGAGATTGGTGTATTTCTCGTCAGCTGTGGTGGGGACATCAAATTCCGGCTTATTATCACAATGAAACCGGCGAAATGGTTGTTGCAAAAGAAAATCCTGATCCGAAAAATTATACACAAGATTCAGATGTTTTGGATACTTGGTTTTCATCAGGGTTATGGCCATTTTCAACAATGGGTTGGCCAAATACTGACAGTGCTGATTTTAAAAAATTCTATCCGACAACAACTCTTGTAACAGGTTTTGATATTATATTCTTCTGGGTTGCAAGAATGATTACTATGGGACTTGAATTTACCGGTAAAGCTCCGTTCTCAACGGTTTATATTCACGGGCTTATTCGTGATGAAAAAGGTCAAAAAATGTCCAAGTCCAAAGGAAACACAATTGATCCGGTTAAAATTATTGACCAATATGGTTGTGATGCTTTGCGATTTACTATGACATCTTTATGTACATATGGCGGTCAAGATATCAAGATGAGCGAAGAAAGATTTGAGTATGGCAGAAATTTTGCAAATAAAATTTGGAATGCTTCACGTTTTGTATTGATGAACCTTGATGGTGTTGATGATAAAGATATAGATTTTAGCAATTTAACAATCGCTGACAGATGGATTTTAGATAAATTAAATAAAACTGCAAAAGAAGTCAATGAAAATATTAAAGAATACAGAATTGGTGAAGTTGCACATGTTCTTTACGATTTCTTCTGGAATTCTTATTGTGATTGGTATGTCGAAATTGCAAAAATTCAGCTTGCAGACAGTAGTTTGAAACTTAATACGCAAAGAGTTTTGAGATATGTTTTGGATATGGCATTAAGAATGCTCCATCCTATCATGCCTCATATTACTGAAAGCGTATGGCAGCTTGTTCCGAAGGCAAAATCTGTAAACGAAAAAGCACTTATTGTGGCAGAATTTCCTGTATTTAAAACAGAATTAGAATTTTCAAAAGAAGCTCAACAAATGGAATTGGTTTTTGAAACAATTTCTTCCCTAAGAAATGTACGTCAAAGCTTTAATATTTCACCATCTGTAAAATGCAACATTGAAATTCGTGCTGAGAAGTCAGAAAAACCTATTTTTGAAGCAATTGAAGCATATATTCAACGTTTGGCAAGGGTTGAGAATATCAGTTATGCGGATATGGTTGCACCGGTTCCTCCAAAATCAGCTGCAGCCGTTGTTTCAGCTTCAAAAATAATAATTCCTCTTGCTGATTTGATTGATTTAAATGCTGAGATTGCTCGTCAGCAAAAGAAATTGGATAAATTAACTGCAGAAAAGAATTCATTAAACGGCAGAATAAATAATCCTAAATTTGTTGCAAATGCTCCGCAAGAGCTTATACAACAGACAAAAGACAGAATTGAAGAAATTGAAGTTCAAGAAAAATCTGTTTCTGATTTAATTTGTTCTCTAAAGTCTTGAATGACAAGCTTAAGACTTAAACTAAATTTACAAAATTCTTTACAAATTTTACAAACTTTGTTACAATACTCCACATGATATAGAATGTGGGGTTAAGATGGCTACTAAAAAAGAATTAGATTTTGAAGAATTGTTGAAACAATATGATTATAAGTTTCAAAAAGGCGATTTAGTCAAAGGTATCGTTTGCGGATACGACAGCCAAGGTGTAATGGTAGATATTGGAGCAAAAACAATTGCGATTATGCCGGAAAGAGAAGCCGTTGATAAAGGCGAAGACGTTGAAAAGAAATATGAAAAAGGGCAGGAATACGAATTTCTCATCATAAAAGAAGAAGATGAAGACGGTAAGTTCCTGCTTTCTCGTAAGAAGGTTGATTTTGCTTATGCTTGGAAAGAATTGGAAAAAGCTAAAGAAGCTGATGAAACAATTTTGGCAACAATTGTCGGAGTTGTAAAAGGCGGCGTATTGGTTGAAATTTCCGGAGTGAGAGGTTTTATTCCTTCTTCTCAGTTGAGAGCAAAGGAAAATGAACTTGAAGTCGGCGGAAAGTTGGAAGTTAAAATTTTAACACTTGATGCAGCTCAAAACAACTTTATTCTTTCTAATAAGAAAGTATACGAAGACACTGCAGTTGAGGCAAGAAAAAATGTGTTTTCACAAATTGAACCGGGACAAATCGTAAAAGGTGATGTTGTAAGAATTACAGATTTTGGTGCTTTCGTAGATTTGGGCGGTATTGATGGTTTGTTGCCGTTATCACAATTATCTTGGCGTTGGATTGATCACCCGACAGATATTTTGCATGTAGGTGATAAAATTGACGTTGAAGTTATTGCAGTTGACCATGACAAACAAAGAGTATCTTTAAGCTTGAAAAATCTTGAACCTGATCCGTGGGTTGAAGCTGAAAAGGCGATTAAAGAAGGTGATAAGGTTGAAGGTACAATTACAAGAATCAAACATTTTGGTGCTTTTGTAGAAGTATTCCCGGGTGTTGAGGCGTTGTTACCTCATGCTGAAGTCGTTGAACTTCAAGGTAAGAAAGATGCTATTTTGCAGGTAGGCGACAAGATTGATACTTATGTATTGAAGTTTAATCCTACTGATAAACGTATATCAT
>CAMVQX010000032.1 GCA_947169755.1 uncultured bacterium | reverse complement strand
AAGGTTAAAAAATAATCCCTTCAAACAAATGATGATTTTTTTTGATACATCATTATAATATTAGTATGAAAAAGTTATTAACACTTAGTTTAATATTGATTTTTAGCTGCACAAGTTGTTATGGCTTCACTTTGCCGTGGAAAAAAGACAAAGTTCAACCGACATCTACAGAAGCTCCCGAACCTGTTGAATATGACAATCAAGGAAGAGGTTACGTCGGAGATTTGCCTGATGTTACAAAAGGCTACAAAACGTCTGATCCCAAGGCTACAAAACCCATTGTTGATAAAAATAAAAAATTCAATTCGGCCGAAGAAATAAAACCTGTGCCGAGGGACAACCCTGCATTTGTAAACATTATGCTCAAGCAGGACAAAATTTCCCCGTACATTAATGATATTAACGAGCTGCTTCCACAGTTGGAGAACATTTTGACATGCATTGAAAACGGTTATGACGTTCAAAAATTCAACGCAAAAGTAATGTTTTTTACCCAAAGTGTACAATATCTTCAAGAAAAATATGAAGGGAAACCGGAAAGCACTTTTGAATCTTTCAATAAACTTTTGACATTGAGTACACATTCTCAGTCAGTTGCAACATTAAGAAGCGAAGCGGAAAAATACCGCCCATATTTGGCATACGGCGGTGCAGGATATTTGTATAACGACAACGTAATCAATGAACAGCTTGATTATTTGAAATCCGAAATTGAAGACACTATTGTTGTTGTAAAAGAAGCAAGATAAATTTTGAAAATATTTTTAAATAAATTTTTTGCTTATATATTTTTGTAAGATTTTGTAAAGATTTGCCTTCACAACATCATGTTTTTGGTACTATTGTAGTAGATTTTTGAGAGAAGCCGAAAGGAAAATAGTTAATGAAAAAAATTTTAGCCGCAATATTTACACTATTATTTAGTATACAGCAGGCAAATGCTATGAATGTAGATGCATTTATGGACAAACATATTGCACCTGTTTCAGATGCTATTGCAAAAATTATCTTTTGTCCTGTTCATATTTTTGGCGGCGAAATTCCTGTTATTATTTTATGGGTACTTTTTGCGGGTATATTTTTTACATTCTATTTCAAAGGTATTGCAGTATGGGGATTTAAACATGCTATTGATTTGATTGCAAAACCCACTCACAAAGACGGTGAAGGTGAAGTATCATCATTTCAAGCTTTAGCAACGGCTCTTTCAGGAACTATCGGCATCGGAAGTATTGCCGGTGTTGCAATTTCCATCTCAATCGGCGGCCCCGGGGCTGCATTTTGGATTTTCTTTGGCGCAATTTTGGGTATGTCAATAAAATTTGTTGAAGCAACACTTGCCGTAAAATACAGAAGATTTAACCTTGACGGTTCAATTTCAGGCGGGCCGATGCACTATATTGCACACGGTTTGACAAGAAAAAATATGCGCTGGCTTGGACAACCTTTGTCTGTAATATTTGCTATCCTTTGTATAGGCGGAGGTATTACAGGCGGTAACATGATTCAAATTAACCAAACTGCACATCAAATTATATTCATAACAGGCGGAGAACACAGTATTTTCCACGGATTTACCTGGATAATTGGTTTGATTGTTGCAATTTTAATCGGTATGGTTGTAATGGGTGGTATCAAAAGTATCGCAAAGGTTACAACTGTTTTGACTCCTACAATGTGTGCTTTGTATATTATTTCAGGTTTGATAGTAATCGGTGCAAACTTTATGAATATTCCGCATGCACTTGCATTGATTGTCAGAGAAGCATTCCATCCGACAGCAGTTGCAGGCGGTGTTTTCGGAACCATTATTATTGGGTTGAGACGTTCTGTTCAGTCTAATGAAGCCGGAACAGGCGCAGCGGCAATCGTTTATGCTACAGCTCAAACAAAAGAACCTATATCTCAAGGTTTTGTTGCATTATTAGAAACTTTCTTGACAGGTGTTCTTTGTTTATTCACTTCATTTGCAATTGTATTTTCAGGAGTTTTGGATCATACAACAATCGGAAAAATTTCGGGGATTGAGCTTGCATCAAATGCTTTTCAATCAGTAATTCCTTTCTTCCCGATTATACTTTCGGTAATTGCTGTATTGTTTGCGCTTTCAACATTGATTTCTTGGGCTTATTACGGACAAAAAGCTTGGACATTTTTGATGGGTGAAGGTAAAAAACGTGTATTAACATTCAATTTGATTTATTGCTTGTTTATCATAATCGGTTCTTGTATGAATGTTCAATCAATCATTGATATAACGGATGCAATGATGATTTCAATGTGTGTACCAAATATTATTGTGCTTTACATATTGTGCAAAGATGTAAAAGTGGATTTGAAAGCATATTGTAAAAAATACGCAATTGCACAGAAATGGATAAATTGATATGGCTGACAAAATTATAGTAACGGTATACGGTGCAGATAAAATTGGTATTGTAGCAAAAGTTACATCACTCTTTGCATATTATGAAGTTAATATCGAAGATATTAAACAAACTTTGATGCAGGGTCATTTTGTAATGTTTATGCTCTGCAATATTGAAAAATCCAAATATTCATTCAAAGAAATCAAAGATGCTCTAACCCAAACAGGTGAAGAATTGGGCATGGAAATTTGGGTTCAGAAAAAAGAAATTTTTGATAACATGCACAATGTTTAATCTTCATCTTCATCATTAACATTACGAGGGTCATCTGCTTCGTAAGCTTTAATCATTTCTAAAATTTCATCTTCAGAGCCACTTGGAAGATTGTATTTATCGGCAATTTCAAAAGCTACCTGCATTGGAAGGACGTTTGCATCATCCAGTTTTTTAACTATTTTAAGAACTTCTCCAACATCAATCCAATAACGATTTGCAACATCTGCAGCTACCGCATTATCTCTTGAATCCATAAACATTTTACATGAAACTTCAAAACGCTTTTGAGGAGTATCCATATCTGTAGAATAATTCAATCTAATCATTAAATCCGCAAGATTGTCTTTACTTGGTGCATTTTGAGCTAAATATTTGTACGTTTGCGATTTTATCGGATTATTTTCATTTTTAAAAATATCTAATAATGATTCAAATTTATTTTCGCTTGCATCTTTACACATATAAGCAAAGACATCTGTATCAGCACAACCATCTTCACCAACAAAACCGTACTCTTCCAATATTGGAGTTAATAATTGTATATCAATCTGATATTTTCTGTTTGTCGGTATATATTTTTCTTTGCTTTGAAGCCTTTCTTCCAAATCAGACATCAACATTCCTGTATCAATTTGATCCAGTTCCAGTTTTCTTTCTATATTGCCGGCGAGTTCCATTGCCGGATAAGTTTCATCATCAGGCTTTATATCATCTAATGACTCATAACCTCTGTCTTTTAAAAAATTTATGACTTCCTGTCTTAAAATATCTTGTTCATCTTCTTTCAACATCAAATTGCGAGAAACTGTTTGAATAAATAATTGATCGGTTCCGGATAATTTGAATCCTTTATTTTTTTCACCCTCAAAACTGATATTATTTTTTTCAAAAGTATCACTAATTAAAGAGTTGTTTTTGTTATAAAAATTATTGTTTTTTTGCGGCGCAAGCTGAAAAACAGGCATGCTAAAATTATTTATACTCGCGATTTTCATATTTATATAAAACTCATAAAAATATTTTTTGCTATTGTGTTGTAAATTTTTTTTGCTCATGCGATAATTTTGGTGGAAAATAAGCCATGGCAAACACTTTAGTATATAAACTTGACGGAAAAATTTACATCAACCTCACAAATCGCTGCACAAATGATTGTATATTCTGTCTGCGAAATGACAAAGACGATGTGTGCGGTCAGGCTTTGTGGCTTGATGATGAAAATTCAACCGCAAAAGACGTTATTGAACAGTTAGACAAATTTGATATATCTTCTGAAGTCATTTTTTGCGGTTATGGTGAACCGATGTTAAAGTTTGAAGTGTTGAAAGAGGTTGCCGAATATATCAAACAACATTACCCCAAAACAAAAATCCGTGTAAATACAAACGGACACGCAAATTATGTCTACAAAAAGAACCTTGTACCTGAACTAAAAGGACTTGTAGACGAATTTTCCGTAAGTTTAAACGGTGAAAATAAAGCTGAATACGATGAATATTCAAAACCAAAATTTGATGAAGCATACGAAGAAATGAAAAAATTTATAAAAGCTTGCTCAGACGAAAAAATTCCCGTTACGGCAAGTGTAGTTGAAGGTTATAAAGGGAGACACCTTAACCTTGAAAAATGTGAACAAATCGCCTCAGATTTAGGCGCAAAGTTCAGAGTAAGAGAATGGATACAAAACGGTTACTAAAGAAAGGACGAATAAAATGACAAACTTAGACAAAATCATGAAACCAAAGTCAATTGCCGTTATTGGTGCTTCTACAAAAGAACATACAATCGGTTCTGACATTATGAAAAGACTTCAAGAATACAAGTTTTCAGGAAGCATTTATCCTGTAAACCCAAAAGGCGGTATTATTGAAGGTTTACAAGCTTATACAAATGTTTTGGAAATTCCGGGTGAAGTTGATCTTGCAATCATCGTTGTAAATGCAAAATTTGTACTTGATACAATTGATCAATGCCACCAAAAAGGTATTAAAGGTTTGTGTGTAATCACAGCAGGATTTAAAGAAACAGGTAAAGAAGGCGCTGAACTTGAAGCAGCTTTACTTTCTAAAGTAAAAGAATACGGTATGAGATGCGTAGGTCCAAACTGCTTGGGCGTTGTAAATACATTACCATCAGTTAGAATGGACGGATGTTTCGCAGAAAGCTTGCCGGAACGCGGACACATCGGTTTCGTATCACAATCAGGTGCATTAGGCGGCGGTATTTTGAACATATTGAAAGACCTTAACCTTGGTTTTGCACAATTTATTTCAATCGGTAACCAAGCTGATGTAAACGCTGAAACAGCTATGGAATATTGGGAAAATGAAGATGACGTTGAACAAATTCTTTTATATATGGAATCAATTCAAAACCCATCAAACTTCCGTAAATTAGCATCAAGAATTTCTAAGAAAAAACCAATCTTAGCATTAAAAGCAGGTAGATCTGCAGCAGGTGCATCAGCTGCATCTTCTCACACAGGTTCTCTTGCCGGTGCTGACAAAGCTGCTAACGCTTTGCTAAATCAGTCAGGTGTAATCAGAGAATATTCTTTGAAGAACTTGTTTGCTACTGCAAAAGTTTTTGCTAACTGCCCGATACCAAAAGGCGACAGAGTTGCAATCATTACAAACTCAGGCGGCCCAGGTATCATGGCAACTGACGCAGTTTGTGAATACGGTATGCAAATGGCTAAAATTTCAGATGCTACAAAAGATAAATTGAGAAGCTTCTTGCCGTCAGCAGCATCTGTTAAAAACCCAATCGATATGATTGCTTCAGCACCTATCGAACACTACAAACAAACTCTTGAAACAGTTATCGCTGACGAAAACGTTGATATGATTATGGTAATTTACTTACCGTTCTTAGGTTTGAAAGATATTGATGTTGCAAAAGCCGTTATGGAAATTAAAGCTCAATATCCTCAAAAACCTGTTATCGGCGTATTTATGACAAAATCAGAATTCTTTACAGCACTTTCAGATATGGAAGTTAATATGCCGTTCTTCATGTACGCAGAAGAAGCTGCTGACGGATTCAACAGATTAAATCAACAAAGAAAATGGATTGAAAGACCTGAAGGCAAAATCCCTGTATACGATGTTGACCACAAAAAAGCAGCTGAAATCATCGCTCAATCTTTGAAAGAAGGTAGAGATCAATTAACAACTAGAGAATCAATTGATGTATTAGATGCATACGGTATCAGAGTATGCAAATCAGGTTTTGCAACATCTGAAGCTGAAGCTGTATCAATTGCTGATTCAATCGGTTACCCTGTTGTTATGAAGATGACTTCAAAAACAACTTCTCACAAAACTGATGTCGGCGGTGTTAGAGTAAACATCCAATCAGCAGAACAATTGAGATCTGAATACCAAGACCTTATTTCTAAACTTGAATCAAAAGGTCTTTTAGACGGTTTGGAAGGTGTAATCATTCAAGAAATGGTTAAAGGTTCAAGAGAAATGGTTTGCGGTATTGCAACAGATCCTCAATACGGTCCGATGATGATGTTCGGTTTGGGCGGCGTATTTATCGAAGTTATGAAAGACGTAACTTTCAGAATAGCACCTTTGACAGATGTTGATGCATCAGAAATGATTAAATCAGTAAAAGCATACAAATTGCTTGAAGGCGCTAGAGGTACAACTCCTGCTCAAATGGATCAAATCCAAGAAACATTGTTGAGATTATCTCAATTAGTTCATGACTTTAGCTTCATTGATGAACTTGATATCAACCCATTGTTGATTTCAGAAAAAACAGGTGAAGGTATTGCCGTTGACGGACGTATCAAAGTTAGAATGAATGAAGCAAAAGAATATTTCCAATGCAATTGCGGTGAAGGCTGCAACTGTGGTGAAATTTGCACTTGCAGTTTATAATTCTAAAAACTATACAAAAAGCAGCTCCTGAAAAGGGGCTGTTTTTGTTACAAAAGTTAATATTATTTACTGAGTATAGCAATTTTATATAACAAATATACTTTATAAACATGGGGATATTCGAGGAGTTATACATGGCAGTACAAGTAAATAACTATTTTGGTTCATATTATCCAAATTACCAATTTTCACCTTTTATGATGAATAGTTGCATGATGTCACCTATCCAGTCTTCGCCTTTTATGAACACTTGGGTAATGCCTCCTATGGGAATGAACAACGGATTCCAGCAAATGCAGGGACTTATGACAGCATATATGCATGGTTCATACCTCGGGATGATGTTGAATATGCAAATAGCCGCAGCGGCATCTCAACAAATGACGCTTATGCAGCAAATGCAAGCTTTACAGCCGTCAACTGTACAACCGCAAACTAAACCACAAGAAAATGACGGCGATAGTGAAGTTTCCGGTAAAAATAAAAACAAAGAAAAAACTGAAAAAACTGATAAATCAGAAGGTAAAGGTAAAACAACTCCAAAAACTCAAACAGTAACCACTGAAATGAAAAACCAAATTATAAACGGAACATATACGGGAGATAATGTAAAAGTTAACGGAATCACTCATTACAGATATGCAGATTGCAAAACATCAGACAGAGTATCTGTCGGCAACGGTAAACAATTACACAAAGACGCAGCTGAGGCATTTAACAAAATGAAAGCAGCAGCAGCAAAAGAAGGAATTTCTTTGAATGTACATTCAGGATTAAGAACTGCTGCAACACAAAAAGATTTATTCTCAAACAAAATGAAAACTAAAAACAGATCATTTGAAGATAATCTTAAATGGTCAGCACCGGCAGGATTCTCCGAGCACCATACAGGTTTAGCTTTGGATATAAACTGTGCAGAAAGCTCATTTGCAAATTCTAAAGAATATAAATGGCTAAAAGAACATGCAAGCGAATTCGGTTTTGAATTATCATTCCCTGAAAATAACGCTCAGGGTGTTGGGTTTGAACCTTGGCATTGGAGATATGTAGGCACAAACGGTGAATACAAATCAGTTTTTGCGGCTGCAAGAGATAATGATCCGAGATTTAAATCATAATTGCCAATAAAAAATTTTAATGCTTTAATTATAGTATGAATTACATATTTTATTTTTTAATTGTAATTTCTATAATTTTTGGGGCGATTAACGGCAAACTTTCCGATGTTGTGAATGCAATACTTTCAGGTGCAGAATTATCAGTAAAAGTAGCATTCTCTCTTATCGGTATAATGGCATTTTGGCTTGGAATGATGAAAATAGCCGAAAAATCGGGACTTGTTGAAATTATTGCTAAAATCATAAAACCGATAACAAAACGCTTGTTTAATGAAATTCCTGAAGAATCACCTGCAATAGGCGATATTGCTATGAATTTTTCCGCAAATGCTTTGGGTTTAACTAATGCTGCCACGCCTATTGGTTTGAAAGCAATGGAAGAACTTCAAAAACATAACAAAGATAAAAAATCCGCATCAAATGCTATGTGTATGCTATTAGCGATGAATACAGCGGGATTTCAGCTCATACCGGCAACAGTAATAGCCGTTTTAATCGGAGTCGGATACAAAAATCCGACAGAGATAATTGCGCCAACGCTTTTGGTAACCTCAATCGCTTTTGTCAGCGCAATAATTTTGGCAAAAACATTTGAGAAATTCTGGGCTAAACAACAAATTGAAGAATCTCAAAACGAAGATTCGGAGGATAGCCTATGATGCAAACGATTTCACTATGGGCATTACCCGCAATAATTCTCTTAATCCTCACAATGGGATTGTTCAAAAAAATTCCTTTGTACGAAACATTTACGGAAGGCGCAAAAGAAGGATTTAAAGTTTCTGTAAATATTATCCCATACCTTGTTGCAATAATTGTCGGAATTTCAATGTTCAGAGCATCCGGTGCAATAGATTTTATCGGACAGGTATTTGCACCTTTGCTTGCAAAATTTAATGTTCCTGCTGATACTTTACCGATTATGATTGTTAGATCATTGTCAGGCTCTGCAGCACTCGGTGTATTTTCTGATATAGCAAACAACTTAGGCCCTGATGATTATGCAACAAAATTATCAGCCGTAATGGTAGGCTCAAGCGAAACAACTTTTTATGTTTTGGCGGTATATTTTGGAGCTGTCGGAATTTCGAAGCTTAGATATGCTCTGTTAGTTGGAATTTTAGCCGATTTTATAGGGATTGTTGCAGCAATTTTGGTCTGCAATCTTGTGTTTCTGAGCTAACCCAGCTTTGAGTAAAACTTGTATTATTATTTTCAACAACAGCTTTAACTAAAACAGCATAACTAATATCTATAAAATTTATTTTATCAATGCGCTCTACTGTGTATTCGCGTCCTCCGCAATTGTGGCAGAAATGTTTTTCAGGAACAATTTCTCCGTTCTTTATAATAGCCGGCAGCTTAATTCCACAGCAAGCGCATCGAATCATATACCACTGGTTTTCAATTAATTCGCCGCAATCTGGACAGTATGCAAAGTCTACATCCGGTCTGACCTTTGAATGCGAACAAACTTTATTCTTTTTTAAAAACTCCAAGATTAACATATTTTATTTTTAATGATAAATTTTAAAAAGTCAAAAAATAATCTTTACGGGTTTTAATCTAATATGCAAATTTCAAATTATAATTCAAATGTAAATTTTCAAGCCATAAGATTAAAACCCAAAGATTATGAAAAATCTAAACAGATAATGAGCCGATTAGCTAACCCTGCATTAAAAAGAGAGGACGACATTAATGAATTATACAATATTTTTTATCCATATATTCAAAAGGAAGCAGAATACAAATCAAAACCGAATACATTCAACGATGTCTTTTCTGAAATGAATTTGCTATTTTTAGAATTAGTCAATGATATAAAAAATAATCCACTGCTAAAAGATATAATCTCAAAACTAAATCGATACAAACCATCAAAAGATGTGCATAACATCGGTGATTATAGTAAATCACTTGATATCCCGGCATATAGAGATAGTAAAAGACTTAAGATAGATAATGTTACACGGGATCAACTACCGGAACCGCAATCTGCAATAGTATTAGAAAATGTGCATAGACGATTTGTTTCTACACTTAATAGTTCCGATTTGCCTAAAATAACAAAAAGCCGTCTTCAACGGATACAAACTCAAGACAGCACAGAAATAGCAAAGGCTGATGGTGTTTCAACCACAACTGTAGGAAAATCAATACAGCGTGGAATATTGAGAATTCAATATCAAAATTGTTGTGTTCCCATGGAAATTCAAGCAAAAGTAAATATTTTAGCTGAAATGTTGGGTTTTGATTATGAAACAACTATGAAAATGGTACTGAAAAATTATGATATTTTGTATACTGATCCGGAACTTGCAAAAATGAATATGAAGAGAATTCCGCAGATGCTTAATTGTACTCAAGAAGAATTCAAACAAGTTGTCAAAAACTTACCACAAATGTTATATCTGAGAAATCACGATGCATTAATGCAAAATGTTCGTATATGTTCTGAATATCTCGGTTGTAGTCAAGAAGAATATATAAAAGCCGGATTATATCAGCCGGTTCTATTTTATAAAAATGTAAAAACCCTCAAAAAAAATATGGAAAGAGTAATAAAATATTTAGGGTGTACTAAGGAAGAATTTGTCGAAGCTTGTTTAAAATTACCTACATTATTTAGCAAAAAATACGATAATATAGTAAAAAATATTGAGGAGGCTACAAGACTTTTAGGTTGGACAAAAGAGGATTTTGTTAATAAATGCTTAAAGAATCCTATATTTTTCCAAATAAAAGCAGAAACTCTTTATCACAAAAAGAGAATTTTGGATTTTCATAACTTGGTACAAGGCAAACAGCCAAATAATACAATTTCAAACAGATCCGACGGAGTTTTGTTTAAACGTACATTGCAAGTTTTACTCAGACGAGATTGTAACGTTTTTGATACTAAAATTTCAGAATATTTTGATTTAGAGAAATTTATACAAGCAAACGCTGACAAAAAATTTAAACTCCAAATTCCGGAATGTGAAATAGCACACGAATTTGTGCAATTCTTGAGTAATGCATCAAATAAAACCATAGGCAAAAACATTTTTGAATTTGATATTGTTGAAAATTACGCTATTAAACATTCAAGCTTTTCCCAACGTAAACCCCCTATTCAAATTCCAAAAGAACAACTTGAAGAAATTGACAGTATTGCTAAAGAACTTTTAAAACTTCCAACTTTTAAAGACAAGAATATTAACTTTCTAAAAATTAATATTTTTAAAATAATGTATTTATTTAATCTTTCATCTAAAGATATTATTGGAATTGCAAAAAAACAACCTCGCATATTTGATCGGAAACCTGAAAGTTTATATGAAAATCGTAGAATATATAACTACTATCAGAAAATATCACATGGAGAACCTAAAAATGAACTTACAACAATTAATAAACCCCGACTTTATTCAATTATAACTTATGCTCTATTGAGACATCAACATCGTGAAGCTATAACAACAAAGATTCAAAATTTTAATTTAGTGGAATTTTTGAAAGCTAACAGAGATAATCACTTCACTCTTGAAATTCCGCAAGATGAAGTGGTACAAGGATTTATAGATTATATAACCCTAATTTCTCGGAAAACAATCGGCAAAAATATCTTTGAATTCAAAATTATTGAAAATAGCGCCAAAGATATAAAACCTTTGGACAAACCTGCCGTTGAAATTGTGAACGAAAAACTTCCGAATGTTGTTAAAGATATTCCCGTCCCGAAAGATACCCCTCCTTTACAAAATCAGACTGTTAAATTATCCGAAGAAGAAAAAATTAAACAAATAAATGATGTTGTTGCAAATCTTATAAAACTTCCGAAATTTTCAAATGAAGATGTTAATTACTTAAGAGATTATGTTCAAAAAATGTTAAATTTATACATACTATCTCCTAAAAATGTAATTGAAATAATAACATATCAACCGGGGATTTTAAATTTCAAACCTGAAAATTTGTATAAATTGCAATTTTCGTATAAATTTCTACCCCCAAATATCAATAGAATTGCTATACAACAATAAAATATAGATGATATATCTATTATTTAATAAATTTTTAATAACGCATATTTAGCAAAAAATAATCTTTATGGGTTTTAATCTGCATATGCAGGTCTCAAATAAAAATCAAAATATACATTTCCAAGCTATAATGCCGCATAATATAGATGTCCAAAAAGCAAAACCGCTAATCAGACACCTTTCAAGCTCAAGCACCAAAACAATTGGCGACGTCGTGGAATTATATCAGATATTTTTGCCGGAACTTAGCAAAGAAGCTTTGAATAAAGTTAAAGGCTTAATACCGGATATAGCTATTAAAGCATTTCACACAAAATTTTTGGGGATTATTGACCATTTGGGTACGAATTCCACAGTAGAATCAATTATCGACATGCTAAACAAATTTCAACCGCCAAAAGAAAGTTCTGGAATTGTCAGCCATTTACAACCTGCAAACAGCACTAAGGTAACGAATGAAACAGAACTTGCCGAAAGAGCTAAATTGTTATCGGATAAAAACGGATTATCAAATATACTTTACTTTCTTGTAAAAAAAGTAAGTCCTGACTCTGTTCCAGAAAATATTAAATTTTTCAATTTTGAAGAATTTATGAAAACAGACATGTACAAAAAAATTAAATTTGAATCACCTTTTAACGAAATTATTCAAAGACTTTTTGGTGTTATGCACGAAATTTCAAACAAAGGTATTGTTGAAACAAAAATAGTACATGCGGAAAATTTAATGCCGGAAAAACTCCCCAAACCCAAAAGTTTAGCTATGCAAAAAAACGAATGTCAAACAAACACAATACAACATAAAATAGAGCAGGATTTGATATTGGAATTGTCACAAAAACAGCAAAAAGCTACAACTGAGAAAAATAAAAATTTAGCTAAGCAAAAAAGAAAATACCAAATAGAAGCACAACAACATAGAATAGAGCAAAATCTAATATGGAAATTGCTGAGAAATCAGCAAAAAACTGCAATAGAAAAAACTGAAAATTTAGCGAAACAAAAAAGAAAGTATGAAGCAAAAACAAAGCCCAATAGAAGGGGGCAAAATTTGATATGGAAATTACTGGAAAAGCAACAACAAGCCGCTATTAA
>CAMVQX010000031.1 GCA_947169755.1 uncultured bacterium | reverse complement strand
CTCTCTTGTATGATTCTATAATAGCTGAATGGCTAAAAAAAAGCAATAGTATAATTAGATGAGGACAAATAAGATTTAGCAACAAAAACAAACCAAAAAGTCCGTGTTATAGACATATAAAAAAAGAACCCTTTCGGGTTCTTTTTGAAATATTAACGTTTTGAGAATTGGAAACGTTTACGAGCACGTTTACGACCGTATTTTTTACGTTCTTTAACACGCGGATCACGAGTTAACAATCCTTCCAAACGTAAAACGTTTTTGTATTCTTCATTTGCTTTAACCAATGCTCTTGAAATACCATGTCTGATAGCTCCGCATTGAGCAACAACACCGCCGCCTACTGCTTTTACTTTTACATCATATTTTTCTTGATTATCAGTCAAAACTAAAGGTCTGTATACTAACATTTCGATAGCAGGTCTGTTACCGATATAGTTTTTCAAAGTTTTACCGTTAACAAAAATTCTGCCTTTTCCTTTTACAAGTTTTACAACCGCGATAGAGGTTTTTCTGCGGCCTGTAGCCATAATTTCTTTATCTGCCATTATTTAGCCTCCTTCTCTAATACGATTGGTTTTTGAGCTGCGTGAGGATGTTCTGAACCGTTGTATACTTTCAATTTTGTGAATTGAGTATCGCCTAAAGTATTGTGCTGCAACATGCCTTTTACTGCTTTTTCGATTAACAATCTTGCATCTTTTTCACGCAATTCTGCTACACTTGCACTCTTTAAACCACCAGGAAAACCTGTATGGTGATAATAAATTTTATCTGTTTCTTTTTTACCTGAAACCAAAACTTTGTCAGCATTGATAACGATAACGAAATCACCTGTATCAACGTTTGGTGTATATTCAGGTTTGTTCTTTCCTCTCAAAATGTTTGCTACTCTGGTAGCCAATCTGCCGAGAATTTCTCCTTCAGCATCGATTAAATACCATTTTCTTTCTACTTCAAGAGGTTTTGCTGAATATGTTTTCATGCTTATTCTCCATTATTGCGCTTCAATTATTTGAGGCGCGTATCCTACTTTCATTAAAGTCAGTCCATACGGACTAACAGTTTGTCCGGCCTTTGTTCTGTCGCATGCTTCAAGAACTTCTTTCATATGCTCAGGTGCAAGACCATGTCCTTCTATTTCAAGAAGAGTTCCGACAATTGTTCTGACCATATTATAAAGAAATCTGTTCCCTACAATATTAATCATAACCCGATCACCGAGCCTATGGCATTCGGCTTTTTCGATAATACAGACTTTGCTTGGGTTTAGCGTTCCGGAATTTTTGAAACTCGAAAAATCATGCTCGCCAAGTAAATAACTTAACGCTTTGTTCATTCTTTCTATATCAACATCAAACTTTATCAGCATCAAATCCCCGTCATAAGCATTTTTATATTTTCTGTTTACAAAAACATACCTATAATATCTGCTTATAGCGGATTTTTGAGCATGGAAGTTTGAATTGACGAGCTGCAAATCGCTGACTGAAATATCGTTTGGTAAAATTTCATTCATCTGGTAGACAAACTTTGAAGCAACAATGGGTTCGTCCGTATCAAAATGAATTACCTGTCCTATGGCATTTACGCCTCTGTCAGTTCTTCCGGAAAAGACTGTCTTAAACTGTCGTTTCTTATTTTCGGTCTGTTGACCGATTTTCAATTTACGAAATGCTTTTTCAAGTTCACCTTGTATAGTCGGAGTTTCTATCTCTTCGCCATTTTCAAATTGAATTTGGCTTCCGGCATAGTTTTTACCGATATATTGAACCTGAAGTGAGTAACGCATCAGCTTATACCAATTGGATTAAAGCCATTTCTGAAGCGTCACCGCGTCTTGGAGGTAATCTAAATATTCTTGTATAACCGCCTTGGCGATCAGAATATTTCTTACCTATAACTACGAAAAGTTTTCTCAAAACTGTTTCAGATGCTAATTTCTTATCACCTTCAACCTTTTCAAAAACTTCCCCTGAAGCTAAATCCATAAATTTGCCTGTTTCTTTGTCAAAAATGAATTTAGCAGCTTGACGACGTGCATTTAAATCGCCTTTTTTAGCAAGTGTGATGATTTCTTCAGCGTATGGTTGCAAAGCTTTTGCTCTAGCCATAGTTGTTTTGATTTCACCGTGCATAAAAAGTTCAGTCGCCAAAGATCTCAACAAAGCATCTCTTTGATCCTTTGCCTTTGATAGCGTATGTTTTTTAGTTTGGTGTCTCATTTTTATTTTCCTTTTTTTATTATAGCTTACGATTTTTTGTATTATCGCTTTTACAGGTTACTTAATTTGCTATTTAATTTCGTAATAACGCTTTAAATTGGCAACGCACTCGAAGTATTTTCTATAATTTCAACGAGCACTGAAGAACTTGTCTTCTTCGCACCTGTTTTGCTTTTAATGTTACTTATACTTCTTCTTCGATTTCAGGATTTGGAGCCAAATCTAAACCAAAGTGGTGAAGTCTTTCGATTACTTCATCAGAAGATTTTTTGCCGAAGTTTTTAATGTTCAACAAATCATGTTCTGATTTTTTTAACAATTCTGCCATTGAATTTATGCTTGCTCTTTTTAAGCAATTATATGCTCTGACAGAAAGTTCCAACTCTTCAATAGTCATTGTAGGAGTTTCAGAATCATCTGCAACATCTTCTTCAATAGTCATTGAAGGTGCTACTACAGGTTGACCTGTAATAGATGCAATTTGCATAAAGTGTTCAATCAATAAGTTTGATGCCTGACTTAATGCATTTGTTACATCAATTGAACCATTTGACCAAATTTCCAAAGTCAATTTATCAAAATCAATTGAATCGCCTACACGTGTATTTTCAACATTGTAGCTTACACGTTTGATTGGCATAAATGTTGCATCAATAGGTAAAAAGTCAATTGCATAATCTCTGTTATCTCTTGGAATATCATGTGCAACGTATCCTTTACCTGTTTCAATAGTAATATCAGCATGGAAACTGCCACCATCTGCAACAGTACAAATTAACCAATCAGGGTTGACTACTTTAACACCTGCAGGAAGTTGAATATCACTTGCGAGTACAGGTCCCGGACGATCAACATCTATTCTTAAATATTGAACATCACTGGAATCAGTTTTTACAACCAATCCTTTAAGGTTTAACATTACATCGATAACATCTTCCAATACACCTGGAATTGCAGTATATTCATGTGTAATACCTTCAATTCTTGCCGAAGTAACAGCTGTTCCTTCAAGACTTGATAAGAGTACACGTCTTAAAGAGTTACCGATTGTTGTACCAAACCCTTTTTCTAACGGTTCAATTACAAATTTACCGTATTGTGATCCGTCAGAACTTGTTGTTGTATTAACATTTTTAATTTTTAATTCCATTTTTTATCTCCTGGTTGTTATTAATAACTAAACTGGATTTATAATCCGCTTTCTTGCTTGTTCGCAATAAACGTTAGCTATGTCCGTCATGTTAGTCATCGAGGCGGACTTTGCTTGCGCCCTCCGCACTATTTAGAGTAGTACTCAATTACAAGTTGTTCTTTGAAGTCAGGGTCTAATTCTTCTCTTTCAGGAATTCTGTCAAAAGTGATTTTTAGAGCCTCTTTATCAATGGTCATCCAAGCAGGAGCACAAGCCATGTCTATCATTTCAGTAACATTTTTTACAAATGTTGTACTTCTTGATTTTACAGTTATTACATCACCTGCTTTTACTATGTATGATGGAATATCTACTTTTTTACCATTAACCTGAACATGACCGTGAGTAACAATTTGTCTTGTTTGTTTACGAGTTATACCAAAGCCGGCTCTGAAAAGAATATTATCCAATCTTGATTCAAGGATTTGAAGAAGGATTGTACCTGTAACGCCTTTTCTTCTTGCAGCTTCACTATAATATTTAGCAAATTGTTTTTCACTTACAAGATAAGTTAATCTGATTTTCTGTTTTTCGTTTAAGTGAATTGCATATTCAGAAAGTTTCTTTCTTACTGCACCATGCTGACCTGAAGCATTTTGCCTCATTGAAGTAGTTAACTTTCTATTTGATAAGTCTTTTACCCCGTAGTTACGGAATAATTTGTTTGTAGGTCCTGTGTATCTTGCCATTTTTTCTCCTTTTCTTTCGGGGCGTCTGTGGTTTGACTTTTTGGCTAAAATCAAGCCCCCGAATTTAAAACTGTAAGTGATTTACTTACTATACTCTACGTTTTTTAGGTGGTCTGCAACCGTTGTGAGGGATAGGAGTAACGTCTTTAATTAACGTAATTTCCAAACCTGCAGCTTGAATAGCTCTGATTGCTGTTTCACGGCCTGAACCCGGTCCTTTAATGTAAACTTCGACCTTTTTCATACCTTGGTCGATTGATTTTTTTGCTACAGCTTCTGCAGCAGATTGAGCTGCAAACGGTGTACCTTTTCTTGCACCTTTGAAGCCTGATGCTCCTGCTGTTGCCCAGGCAATAGCATTACCTTGAGTATCAGTAGAAGTTACGATTGTATTGTTAAATGTTGATTGAATATGTACAACACCCTGCAATACATTCTTCTTTTCTTTTTTCTTTGTTTTTACTGGTCTTGCCATTTTTCTTTTCCTTTATATTCTTACGATTTTTGTAATTTCGCTTTACAGATTAGCCATTACAACTATACTGTCTTTTTCTTTGTAATTGCCAAACCTTTTTTACCGCGACGTGTTCTTGCGTTTGTTTTTGTTCTTTGTCCACGTGCAGGAAGGTTTCTTTTGTGTCTTAAACCTCTGTAAGAACCGATTTCTTGAAGACGTTTAATATTCATTGTAACTTCACGACGAAGGTCACCTTCGATATGATAGTTAGCTAATTCATTTCTTAATAATTTAATGTCTTCATCTGTCAAATCATCTGTTCTTAAATCAGGTGATATTTTTGTAGCTTCAAGAATCTTTTTTGCTCTTGTAGGACCTATACCGTAAATATAAGTCAACGCTACTTCCATTCTTTTGTTACGAGGTAAATCTACCCCTGATAGTCTTGCCATTTTTAATTTTCCTTTCTTGTTGTTAGATTTTTTTGGGTATGAGGCATAAATACTTCCTCACCAATCACTGAATATGTGCGTGATTTCCACTGCTGTTTTTGATTATCTTTCCGCCTGTCAAATCAAAGACTTGTCCGTTCCTTTCATTACCATTCCAGTCACAACGGCGGATTGTAATGCTTCGCGTCATGCTCGTTTTGCTCACGCAAACCGAAGCCAACGCTACACACCGGCTACGCCTATCCTTGTCTTTGTTTGTGTTTTGGATTTTCACAAATTACGGCAATTCTGCCTTTTCTTTTGATACATTTGCATTTGTCGCAAATTGGTTTTACTGATGATCTTACTTTCATTTTCTTTTCCTTTATATTTTTTATTTCGTGAGATATCTATTTTAATCTGAAGGTGATTCTACCTCGTGTCAGGTCATACGGCGTCATTTCCACCTTTACCTTATCTCCGGGCAAAATCCTTATGAAGTTTTTTCTTATTTTACCTGATATGTGCGCCAAAATTTCGTGTTCGTTTTCAAGTTTTACACGGAACATTGCATTCGGCATAGCTTCTAATATAGTACCTTCTAGTTCAATTACGTCCTTTGACATGTATTTTCCTTTATTTTCGACTAGTGCACATTTTACACTATAAATCTATGATATTTGCTAAATACTTAATTGCAAGCAATTTTGACATGTTTTCCATCATTAAATATAGAAAAAATTTAGATGTTTTTTTAAAATAGGCACACTTACAATATACTTAAGGATATTAAAAAATGCGCATAGCACAAACTTTCCAGACTTTTGTAAATTTTTATTAAGTTCGCTTAATTAATTATATTTTTAATTAAACAAATAACTTCTGTTAAGAATTATTACCGGTTTTTTATTTTATGAAATTTGGCGGGAATAATATACTTAATATTTATAGAGAGTAATTTCGGAGAGATCTATGTCTATAAAAATTGAAGGTATACAATCTGAAGATGAATTAAAAAAGGCCCAAGCAGCAGCTCAAGCGCAAGGTACATCAGTTACAGATTATAATGAATGGGAACAAATCCTGCAAGACTTTGCTGAAAACGGGATTGAATCTACAGGATCGTTTGCCGGCGACAAAGCAAAAATGCAAGAAATTGAACGTGCAATGATTGAATATACAGAAGAATTACAGGCACAAGAACAAGTCCAACAACAACAAAAACCAGAAAACAAAGAAACAGAAAAAGTTCAGGAAATATCAAAAACAGATAATCAACAGGATTTAAAAGCAACAGTCGCGAATGCAACAAGTTCACAAATCATGGCTGATTACATGAAATACTATCATTTGTTGATGTAACCTAAAATATATTTATTTAAGTACTTTAATCCTATTTAACGGCCAGAATAGGAAAACTGCTCTGCCTACGAATCTATCCTCAGGCAAGAACCCCCACCATCTGCCGTCAAAAGAATTTCCGCGATTATCACCCATCATCAAGAATTCGTGTTCAGGGATAACAATAGGCCCGCATAGCATATCCTCTGTGCAAGGTTTATCATAATATTCACTTTGGATATACTCCTCATCTAAAGGTTCGTCATTTATATAAACCGTACTTTTGCCGGTTTCATCAGTTTTCAGTTCAAACTTATCCCCAGGCACACCAATAACACGTTTAATATATGCAACATCTTTGCAGAAAAATCCTGTCAATCTTGAAAATACACGCCATGGACCGTTCGGTAATTTTTCAAACGGGGGATAAAACACCATTATATCACCGCGTTTAGGAACTTTATAAAATCTTGAGAACCGTTCTACCATAATTCTATCACCCTCAAGTAATGTGGGGCGCATTGAGCCAGAAGGTATCCAACGGATTTCACCTATAAAAAATCTGATTATAATTACCATTACAACTACGAATACAACTGTTTCTATTGTTTCTTGCCAAAATGATTTCTGCATATTATTTCCTTTTACTTATCCCTAAGGATTTCTATAAGCTCTTCTAACCCTTGTTTATAAATATTTTCCGGCAAATTTTTCAAAGAATCTTTTGCCGTATCGAGATAATTATTTAACAAATCCCTTGTTTTTTCAAGTCCGCTATCGGTAATTTCAACAGCGCACGAAAAAATAACCGGAGCTGTATAAACACCTTCATTAACATCTGATTTAGTAGTTTGACAATTAATTAAATCATCTCGAATTTGAAATGCAATACCGAAATTTTTTGCAAACACTTCAGCTTGTTCCACAATTGAAAAACATTGTGCCAGCATAGAAGCTCCTTTCACAGCAGCTTCAAACAGTTTTGCTGTCTTTTGCTCGCACTTTTCTAAATAGTCTTCCAATAAAGGAATTCTAAATCTATCAAAATACTGATTTATTTCGCCTTGTGTCATTGTTTCCAAAGTTTTACGGAACATTTCAATAAGTCCAACTTGACCGAGTTCAATAACATTTTTTAAGGCTTTTGCAAGAAGATAATCCCCTGCAATGACAGCTAAATGGTTATCAAATTTTGAATTAAGAGTTTCTATACCGCGTCTCAACAAACTTTCGTCAATAATATCATCATGAATCAAAGAGGCATTATGAACAAGCTCAATTGCTGTTTGATATTTGATTTGTTTATCATCAATATCCAAACCTAAAGCCTTTAAATACAAAATAGAAACTAAAGGTCTTATATGCTTTGATGGGGCATTCAACAGTTCTAAGAACTTCGTTTCAAGGGGTTTTGCTACATTTATACCTTCAAACAAATTTATCTTTTTAATATCTTCTTGTACAATACATAAGATTTTTGGATATCTTTCATTAAAGCTCATAAATAAATATTAAAAAGAATAAAATAATATAGCAAGTAGAAAATTACAATTCCAAACTGTTTAATTTACAAAACGATTCCAAAACATTTTGAGCTTTTCTCAAATCTTTATAAACATATTTATTTTGAGTTTCTTCAATAATAACTCTTGCCTGAGCATACAATTTATCAGCACTGTGTAAATAATCTATTTGTTTTGAAGACTTTTTCAAGCCAAGCTCTTGGAAATATTTTCCGTATAAAAGATATAATCTTGACAACATATCTTTTAAATTAAATTTTTGAGCTGCTAAAATAGCTGTTTCAATATTCATCTGCGCGGTTTCAAAATCAGACATCGTAAGCGCACATTTTGCCATAACAATTCTCAAAAGTATTGCAAAGAAGTAGTTATCAATTTTGGGATTTTGCGCAACTTCAAGGGCTTGTTCTGCAATTTCCATGGCATTTTTAGGACCTTCTGTATCAAGAGTTGCATCTGCAATCAAACTCCAAGTCAAAAGAGCACCAATCGCCATTTTTTCTTTTGCAAAATATGCAATTTGATCATTGTATATTTCCATGGCTTGTTTTGTATTATCATTATCTTTAAACACCTTGCCCAACAGAGTTTTTAGAATATTTTTTGTAAAGTTATCACCGTTATTATTGGCAAACGTAACAATTTGGAATAAGTCTTCCTGAATATTAACATACTTTTTACGGAAGAAATTATTTATTATATTTATAAAATTCCAGCGAATAACTGTTTCGTTATCCATAATATTTTTTTCCTGATAAGACTTTAAGACTTCCTCAAGCATTTGTTCGGAAGCTTTAAAATTACCCTTCATCGTATTTGCAAAGGCAAGAGTTAATTTACATTTACATATGAACAATTCATCTTGAATTTTGTTTCTTTCGATTATATCAAATAATATGGACAAAATTTCAAATGACCTGTCATTCCCTTGCATCACAAGTGCATTTGCCAGTATCAAATATGTTTTTAGCCAAGTTTCATACATGAAAGGTAATTTAGGATCTTTGGCATTGCGTTTTTTACTGAAATATTGATCTAAAACAGGCATTATTTCAGTATCAATAGCATTTATAACCTGCCCGCAATTTCCGATATTCAAAAGCGAACTTAATTTTGTTACTTTTACAAGAGTTGTATCCACCGTATTTTCAGGTTTTATTTTTTTCAATACGGAATCAGCACACTCAACTTCTCCAAAATAATTTCCCGTTCTCCTGCAACAAGACGCAAGATACCCCAAAAGCTCTATCTCTCTTGGACTATCTCCAATTGCTTGGGCATTAGAAATAGCATCAGGCAAATATTCCATAGCTTCCTGAGGATTAGAATTTGAAAGTAATTTTCCCAAACGCTCGGAAATATTGTATCTGATTTTTAATGTATCAGTTTCATCAAATTCATTTATCAAGGCTAAAGATTGTTTTTGGGAAATTGCATACAGATTTAAATCCCCAATATATGATGCTAATCTTGTATTTTTAGTCCAAATTTCGAGTGACAATTCAGGTTGCTTCAAATTTTGAGCAATTATACCGATAATAGCCTGAGAATTCATTGTAAATTCCGCAATATGATTGAATATTTGTTCATTAATTTTCTCATAATTTTCATCATTCTTTGCAGTTTTGAGAATAGTTTCCCATAATAACTGAGATGTAAACTCACAATAGATATCATTTACAGGAGTTATGTAGTCCATATTTTTCAGATAAATAAGAACTTTCTTAAATGATTTATTATCAATATCAAAAATCTCTTTAACTAAATTGACATTTATCTTATCACCTATTATTGCAGAACCTAAAAGAACATTGTATGCTGCGGGGTTAAGAAATGACAAAAGCGCAAGTCTGTGTTCCAACAGACCTTTGAATGTTGTACTCAGTTCAAACTCCTGTTCTGATAACATACAATCATATTTTAAATATAATGCTTGATTTATATATGAAGGGTTGCCGGCACTGATTTTATAAATTTCCTGTAACTCCGGAACAGAAATAGTCGGGAAATCCTTAAATTTTTTAAATTTTTGTTCTACAAGAGAATTTATCTGATTATATTCAAAAGGTGCAATTGAAATATCCAAATACATATTCTCATTATTATTTGACGGGAAATAAAAATATCCCTTAGCAGGCTTGGCTTCATTATACAAAAGCAAAAGTTTAAGATTTTGCCATATATTTTCCTTTTTAATAAATTTGCTTAGAAATTCATAAGAAAAACCGTCAATAAAATCAAAATTATCAACAACTATAACGAATTTCCCGCCAGCAGCCAATTTATCAAAAACTTTATTCAAAATTTTAAATGTATTATACTTTCCATCCAAAATACTCTCAAAAGTCCCCTCTTTCGAAGGATATAACAAATTTATTAAATCAAGAATTTCTGTGCTGCTAAGCTCCGGAAATTCTATCTTAAAGAATTCAGAAGCATCTTTTTTAAATTGGTCAGTTAAAATACAGAAATTAGGTAAATTAAAAACATTTAACAAAATATCCTGAATAACACCGCCTGACGTAATTTGAGTAATTGGAGTACATTTTCCGATAAGCCAAGTATAATCTTTCAAATCTTTAATTACACTTTTTAAGACAAGATTTTTCCCGCTGCCTTTATGACCGCTCAAAGAAAGTATTTTTTTATCACTTGATAAAATACCTTTTTCCAAAATTTTTTTTGCACTCTGCTGAGAAACTAAATTTGCGGAATATTCAAGCTTCACTTCTTTATCATTTTGAGGAATTTCAAATGCATACCCGCATTTTCTACATTTTTGAGCAGATGGAAAATTTACGCTGCTACAGTTTGGACAAGATTTTAATATTTCTTTTCCGCAATTTTTACACTTATAATCAAATAGAGAATTTACAGTGTTGCAATTTTTGCACAACAAACCTGTACGCGCCTTGCAGGAAGGGCATTTTGTTGTATTATCCGGTATTTCTTTTTTACAAACGGGACAAATCATTCTAATGCCTGTTTAACTTTTCCCATAAGTTTAAAAAGTCTTTTAGAAACTTCTGACTGGGATAGGTTTAATTTTTGGGCTATTTTAATCTGAGTTAAGCCTTTTTCATATCTGAGACAGTATAGTTGTAAATATTTTTCTTCAGGAAATTCTTTGTCAATATCACAAACAGTATCGACAATCCTTTGCAGAATATCTTTCTTTACCGCTAAATCTTCCGGTGTATCCTGAATATCCATAGGCAAATAAAAAACATTCATACTTGAATAATCAGGTAACTCAGAAACAGTTTCGAGAGAAACATTCTTTACAGGAGCAAATCCGCTTTGAGTACGTCTTAAACGTCCTTCACTTTTTAGAACATTCAAAATAGATGTTGTAGCTATTTTTTTCAAATAAGCTTCCAAAGTAGCATCCGAAGTAACAGTTTGCACAATCAACATTGAGCGTTTGCATGTTTCATTAAAAAAATCGTCATACAAATCTTCATTATTGACAAACTTTCTGTCATTACGGATTATTCGTTCTATTAAATCTATTTTGTCCTGTTCTAATTCCACGTTTCGATTTCCTGTTTGCTACATTATAGCATAACTAAAAATATATGATAAGGTCTAAATTGAAACTTGGGCTTTGAACAGCATTGCTAGGCGGTTTTACGACATTTAAAGTATCTTTAACAGATTGTAACACAATACTGTCAATTTGAGATGAACCGCTGCCTGAAGCCATTTTCGCGCTCTGGACAGTTCCGTCTTGAGACAAAACAAGACTAACTTTTGCTTGATTTGAATATGCAAACTCTGTCGCAAGAAGCAAATCAGCCGATAAAGAAAGTTTTATGCTTTTACCGGCAGCTTTGAGATATGACTGAATGTCAGCGTTGCGAGACAAACTGTCAGGAACATTCCAGGTCAAACGGCTAACTGACATAAAAGCATTTGAGGATTGACGTTTGGGTTGAACATTTGGCTTTTCTTCCGAAACGCTTTGTGCAACCTCAGTTGGAGTTTCTTGCTGAGCCGCTGTTTCAGATTCTTGAGGAGTTGAAGCTTGTGTTTCTTGTGAAGCTTGGGCTTGGTCTTCTTGACCTTCACTTGCAACAGGTTCAGCAACTTCGGAAACGGCAGCAGGATTATCATTATCATTTTGTCCGATTTCTTCAGTTACCGGTATTGGTTCCACGTCAGCGACATTGTCATTTTTAGGTTTCAAATACATAAATGCACCGGCACCAAGCAATGCCGCAATCAACAGTGCTGTAACTACAACATTTTTACTGCCTGATTTTTCCCTTGTAAGAGCAGCACCGGCATAATTTTGTTCCGGATATTCCTCCAAATTACCAATATTTTCAGAAGGTGCAGGCTCATTCTCATTGAACAATACATTCAAACCGTTGCTATCTGACACATAATCAGAGCTTTCAGAACTGCTTGCATTAATTTCAGCTAATCCTGAAGCCTCATCAGGACCTGCAGCTGCAGAAGTTGTCAAAACGTTCTCCAACTGAGAAAGTAATTCATTTGACTCAGCCTTTTCAGGTTCTGTCATAGGCTCTATTGCAACATTTTCCTCTTCAGCAGCCAAATTTTCCAAAAGATTATTACCGAATGAAGTATTTTTTTCTTCCATATAATCGGTTGGTTCTTCCGGCAAAGGACTATCGTCAAGTGAAATATTATCAAACACAGAATTATCTTCATTGTCAGACACTGCATTTTGCGGGAGTTCAAAACTTTCCAAACTCACAACATCTTCACTGTTTTCAACAGAATGCGTTTCTGCTGTTTCGTTTGAAACTGTACTTATATCATCCAAAGAAACAAATTCATCAAGAGATATAGAATCGTCAGTTCCGTCAGTTGTTTTTCCTTCGGAATTTTCAACAGGAACAGTCTCAACATTACAGCTATCCTCCGAGATAAAAGTTTCAGCCGGTAAATTGTCTATATCAACTTTTTCTTCCTGAAGCGGCTCGACATTTACGTTAGTTTCAGCCGTGTCAAAGTCATTCAAATCAATAGTTTCAACAGCAGTTTCATCAAGCGAAATTTCTGAATTTAAAGTTTCTATTGAATCTAAATCAACTTTTTCATCCTTCGTTTCATCCATATCAGAATCTAATGTATTTTTATTTATATT
>CAMVQX010000030.1 GCA_947169755.1 uncultured bacterium | reverse complement strand
TTGCGGGTTTTCTCATTTTTTCAAAATAATTTTTAATGAGAGTGTTGCATTCCTCTTCCATAATCCCACCATACACATTTAATTTTGAACCGGCAATGTTACGTAAATCAATTTTAGAACCTAATGCACCGTAATTTGTGTCATATGAGCCGAAATAGACAGTTTTTATCCGCGAATTTATTATTGCCCAAGCGCACATCGGGCAAGGTTCAAGTGTTACATACATTTCACAGTCATCAAGATGCCAGCTGTTTAATTTTTGTGCAGCATTTTTAATTGCAAGAATTTCTGCGTGTGCCGTAACATCATTTAATTTTTCTTTTTGATTAAATGCCGAAGAAATAACTTCTCCGTTTTTTAAAATAATTGCGCCGACGGGAATTTCTCCGGCTGCAAGTTTTGCTTGTTCTATAGCACGTTTCATTAAACCGTCTCCAAAGTTTTTGCTAAATTCATTGTGATTTCTACGCAAAAACCGCAAGTTTCATCACTGTGCAAAGTAATTTTTCCGTTCATAGCTTCAACAAGTCCTTTTACGATAAACAATCCCAAACCTGTTCCTCTTGTTGTCCTTGTTGTGTTATCGTCAAGTCGTACAAATTTTTCGAAAAGTTTTTTTAATTTTGCGGGCGGAATAACTTCACAATCATTTTTTACAAAAATCTTAACTTTATCGTCCTCAACAATGCCATCAACTATAATCGGAGTTTTGTCTGATGCATATTTAGCCGCATTTTCCAAAAGATTTACAAAAACCTGAATTAATCTCTCTTTATCCCCTTCTATAAGCGGAAAATCCTCTCCGAGGTTAAAAACAATTTCTTTATGAGCTTTATTTTTTATAAGAATTTTTGCTTCTTCCAAAATTTCAGGCAACCAGACAGCTTCTGTTTTTATGCGCAAACGCATTCCTTCAATGTCAGGAATAGTTAGTAAATCTTCAATCAAAGTTTTCAGACGCTCTGATTGGTCTTTTATAATTCTTAGTGATTTCTGGCGGGTTTCATCGTCAATTGTGATATCTTGCCTCATCAATCTTGTGGTGTAGCCTTGAATACTTGTCAAAGGCGTTCTGAGTTCGTGGCTGACAGTATCAATTAGGTTTGATCGAAATTCATTCAACTGTTTTAATTCAATATTGTTTTTCTTCAGTTGTCTGTACGACTTATGAATTTCTGTCGCCATTCTGTTAAATTCAAATGCAAGGAAAATAATTTCGTGAGGTGTAAATGCGGTTGTCAAAAGCCTGATTTGACGTCCGTAATTACCTTTTGAAATTGCGATAATTCCTTTGAATAATTGGCGAATATTTATGTATAAATAATACGTATAAAGACCAATAACCAGAATAATTGCAAATGTTGCAGCAAGACAGGATAAGAGAATTTTCCAACTGTTGTTTGTGATAGTCTTTTTAGTTACTTTTGCAGTTGTGTTTACAATAATAGTTATGTTGGGATTTTCTTTTGAAAAGTAGACTAACGGTTGGTTTTTAACATCACCGAATATTTCAGGTTTATCTTTTTTTAAAACTTTTGGTAAAGCTGCCATGGTTTCATTGAAGGCTTTTTCAGTATAATTGTGCTCAGCAAGTAAATTTCCGTCGCTTCCGAGAACATAAATCTGTCTTTTGTCATCTCCTAAAGAATTAAAAAGTTCATTTCTCAAAGCATCAATTTTGTAAGTTGCAACAAGATATGTACCGTCTTTTAAATCAATCGGTACAGTTGCAAACTTATTTTCTTTATTTTTTTCTTTTAACTCTTCAAGATTTTTTGCGGAAACAATCGCCAAATCCTGACATTCAGGCAACTTTTCTTCTATAGAATCCAAGTAAGAATTTTTGGCATTAATATTCGGAAGATATTTTAGAGAGAATGCTATTTGATTTAAGTTGCTGTTTACGGTTTTGTCAAAAAAATCTATTTCATTAGAAACCATATTTGCAATTAAAACGGCTGTTTCTCTAAGCTGATAACGCATTGAATGCTGATTGATATTGTTTATAATCAGCCCGCTTATAGTCGTAGGTATGATTACAGCAAATACAAAGACTATTGCAATTTGTTCAACGATTTTCAGATGTTTTCCAAACATTATTCTTCTCCAAACGGAGTTAACTTGTATCCGACATTTGTTACAGTATGAAGATATCTTGGATGTTTTGCATCCGGTTCGATTTTATTCCTCAAACCTCCGACGTGCACCCTCAACATTCTTACATCTTCATTACTGTCGTATCCCCAAACCTCATCCAATAAAGTCGCCAAAGTAACAGGATTATTAAAATGCTGCATTATACAGTACAAAATTTCAAATTCAGTCGGAGTAAGTTTTACCCGTTTATTTACAATTACGGCTTCCAAAGTTTCCGGAAATATTTCAATATCTCCGGCATTTAAAATTTCATCTGAAAGGCTGTTTGTATCTTCAATTTGATTTCGTCTTAGAAGCACTCTTATCCTCAAAAGAACTTCTTGAATATCAAAAGGTTTTACCAAATAATCATCTGCCCCGCAGTCAAATCCTTCTGTCTTGTCATCAATTGTACCCTTTGCGGTAAGCATCAAAATAGGAATAGAAAGTTTTGCGCGTCTAATATTTTTGCAGACGTCAAAGCCGTTCATTTTCGGCATCATAACATCAAGTAAAATCAAATCATAGGTGTTGTTGAGAGCTTTGTTTAACCCTTCCATACCGTCAGATGCAGTGTCAACAAAATATCCGCTTGCTCTGACATCAAACTCCAAAAGTTCTCTGATTTCATCATCATCATCAACAATTAAAATGCGCTTTTCATTCATAAACAAATTTTATAAGACTTTTAAACTTTTCGCAATTGATTATAAAGAAATTTTAAACCGAAGTGCTTTTTTAAAAAAAAGTATATAATGTATTTATGATTACATTTATTTTTGGGATATTAATTTTACTTTTCGGGTACATATTTTATTCAAAATATGTTGAAAGAGTTTTTTCACCTGACGACAGGGAAACTCCTGCAAAATTGTTAAATGACGGCGTGGATTTTGTTCCGATGTCTAAAAATCGTAATGCATTAATTCATCTTTTGAATATTGCAGGCATGGGGCCTATTATAGGAGCAGTTCAGGGGATATTGTTCGGGCCGATTGCTTTTATTTTGATACCTTTGGGATGTATTTTTGCGGGCGGTGTCCACGATTATTTTGCTGGAATGCTTTCTATGCGAAATGATGGTGCACAAATTACAGGGCTAATTGAAAAATATCTTGGGCGAAATGCGTTCAAGATATTTATGGTTGTTGTTTCAATAATGTTATTGCTGTTAGCAACAGTTTTTGTTTATACGGCGGGCGATTTGTTTGTTGAAAGGTTTTTTGATATACATGAATTTGCAATTACAAACCCGTATGTTCTTGGAGCTTATGTTGTAATTTTATCTTATTTTATAGTTGCAACTCTGTTTCCGATAGACAAAATTATCGGAAAATTCTATCCGGCTTTGGGTTTGATGCTTATAATCGGTACGGGTATGGTTTTGGTTGGGTTTTTTATAAACGGAGTAAATTTGGAGAATTTCAATTTCAAAAACTACAACATCCACCCGCAAAATCTTCCTTTGATACCGATGTTTTTTATGACAGTAAGTTGCGGTTTGTTGTCAGGTTTTCATTCTACCCAAGCTACTATTATTTCAAGAACTGTAAACCACGAAAAAGACGGCAGGCGGATTTTTTACGGAATGATGTGTTTGGAATCTTTGATTGCAATAATTTGGGCTGCTGCTGCAATGGATGTGTACAGTCTTAACCTTGTTCCGCAAAATATAATTGGGACTGTAAATGTTGTAAACATTATTGCAAACAAATTCGTTCCTTTGAATTTGGCATTTTTAGTTACTTTGGCGATAATTATATTACCGATAACATCAGGAGATACGGCTCTTAGGGGATTGAGAATAACAATAGCAGAAGCTTTAAAACTCGATCAGAAAAAAATTGCAAACAGACTTTTGATTGTCGTTCCGATTATTCTTTGTGTTTTGTCAGTTCTTATTTGGGCAAAAACAAATGCAGGAAGTTTTGGATTAATTTGGAGGTATTTTACTTTCTTTAATCAGTTGATTGCAGTACCTGTTTTATGTTGCGCTGTGATATTTTTGGCAAGGGCGGGTAAAAATTATTTTATCGCTCTGATTCCTGCTTTGTTTTATGTGTTTATCACAATGTCGTTTATTTTCAGCGAAAAAATCGGGTTTAATTTACCGTTAAGGTATGCCGAAATTATAGGGGTTGTGTGTTCAATACTTGTGTTAGTATTTTTGTTAAAGCAAAAAAATAAAGACCAATAGAAATTGGTCTTTATTTTTTAGTTAAATTTTTATTCAACTGTTAATTTTTTCATATTTTCTTTTTCTGCATTTTTCTTAGGTGCTTTGATTTTTAAAATTCCGTGTTCTAATTTTGCATTTGTTTTTTCAATATCAATTTCATTCGGGAAATATATTGTTCTTGAAAATTCACCGTAGCGGAATTCAGATTTTTTATAATGGCTGTCGGATTCTTCTTTTTCTTCGTTTTTCTTTGCGTTGATAGTAATATGATTTTTATCTAAATCAATATCAAGATCTTCTTTTTTTACTCCGGGAAGTTCTGCATTGATGCAATAATCTTTTTCGTGTTCGTGTAATTCAACCGGCATTGCAAACTTTTCGGCTATATCTTCGTCGTTAATAAATTCCGGAAATAGGCTGTCAAAGTTTCTGTTTAAAATAGAACTGATTTCATCATTGACAGATTTAATAAAATTGTCAGGTGTTTTTTTAATTAAGAATTTCATGATGTTCTCCTTTCTTTTTTAATCATTACTTCTAACATTTATATTATCTGTCTATTTTCACAAAAAACCTTTAAAATTAACCAAAATTTAACAATCAAAATATCAATTTTCTTTGAATAAAAGGGAAATAGTTCTTTACGGTGCCGCACACTCAAAACAAATAAAAAAAAGACCTCAAAATGAGGTCAAGGTTGGTTATTTTGGTTATGTTATATTATGGTTTAATTATTTGCTTATTACATTTTTTATAATTCTCCTCAAGATTTAGAATTGCCAAATTTGAACAAAATGTTTACAAAACTTTATGTTATTATATAAGTATGTTTGAAGGTTTCAAAAAATTTTTTCTTTCAAAAATCTTGCGACGTAAGTACTATCGAACCGGCAAATGCAATGCCTGCGGTAAATGCTGCACTCAAATTTACGTAAAACATTACAAACATGTTATCCAAGATGAAAAAGAGTTTGAAAAACTCCAATATCTTCACAGATTTTACACATATTTAAAAGTTATCGGAAAAGATGACATCGGACTCATTTTTGAATGTCAAAATCTTGATCCCGAAACACACAAATGTAAAATCCACAAAAACCGTCCCGGAATATGCCGCCGCTACCCGCAAGAAGAATTATTCTCGATGGGTGGAGCATTATCTGATGATTGCGGCTACAAGATGGAGCCTATTATACCGTTTGAAGAAGTTTTGAAGAAATTATCGACACATTCTTGAAACTTTGTTTAATTCTGCTCGACTCATTCTTGAAACTTTGCTTAATTCTACAATATCAAACATTCCATCTATTTTTTGTCTCCAACATGCTCTATTAATATCTTTATTTAGCACAATTTGGATGTTTCCGTTATTTGTTGAGAAAAATACTTCTTTGTACCCTTTCGGATCTCCTGCAAGAATAGAAAGGTCAACTTTTGAATTATCTTCAATAGCTTTAGCTATTCCATTCATTGTATTAACTGTGTCAGCACCTCTTTCGGGATTCATTATATCCCCTCCGCCAATAATCCAAGCAGTTAATTTTTTGTTTTTAGGTCTAACAGTTTCACTTAACTTTCTAGTCTCTGTAGCAATAGTATCAACACTTCTTTCAATGTTATTTAAAGATATGCGTTTTACAATACCGTTTATACCGTTACTAACAATAACAAGGAATGAAGTTTTATGTGCATTTGAAATGTAGCTGGAGTTTGGTTGTAAATAATGAACAGAACTATCATTTATATGTGCTTTTTTGGGTAAAGTTCTTTCCAATCCGTTAAAAAGTCCTTGACTACCTATAAAAGTTGATTTTCCTTGAAAACTTACATTATCTATCATGATTTCTCCTTTTTTCAATAATTTATAAAACACGTAAAAATAATTTTTGCTACTTTTAGGCAATGAATTTTTAATTTAATTTTTTTAAACTGACAAAAAGGAGGTTTATATGAAAAAGATGTTTTTGATAATTTTTATGTCATTATTTGCAATGCCTGTTTTTGCTGTTTGTTCTGTTACAGGTGGAGCATGCGCCGCCCCTGTAAATTTTGAACCGCAATCTCTTGAACAAAAACTTGTACCGGACCATTTACAGCAAATGCAAAGAACAGACGCTTTTCAAGAGAATATTCAACAACCTATAAATTCGAATACAACAATGAATACAAATCAAGCAAATTCAAATACCCAAACTAACGACTATAACTCAAATTGTCAATTCGGGGTTTGTCTGCCGGGTAGTAACAAAATCGAAAATTCAGATTAACTCAACTTGTCCAGCTCAATAACATGTCTGATAATTGTATGAGCCATTAACAAAAGATATGGGTTAATTTCATTTGTATTAGACATATTTATTTTTGCTTGCGGTTTTTCAGGACTCAAATCTTCGGGCTGCGACTTGTTTGTTTCAAAAGAAACAACCGATTCCATAGAATAATGCTTTTCATCTCCTTCAATTCTTAAAAGCAATTCATCTTTTGGAAATTCTTTTACACATTCGATATTTACATGAACAGAATTTGAACTTTCCAAAACCAAAGTTGCAACAACACTGCCGTAATGTATTGTTGTAATCGTTATAATTAAAATACTGTCAGATTCATCGCCGGAATTTCCCTGTTCAATTTCAATATCAAATCCTACACCTTCTTGCAAAGGAAGCCAAGGTAAATACAAAAGCATTAAAAGCTTCATCGTTTGCGCCGCATCATTTTGAGCAGCAGCAGCAACGCTTGCATTTATTAATTTTGCAGTATCTTTTAATTGCGTTAAATCCTGAATACCGAGTTTTGCAGAATTTGCCATTGTAGTGATCAGTTTTGCAATTGCATCTTTGCCGTTAGCCTGAATCAATGCCGAAACATCAAGAAGGTTAATCAAACCGTTTGAAGAAATCGGTAAATTTTTCAATGTTGTTTGAAACTGGCTTAAAATAGCTTTATTTCCTGTTAAAATTACATTTTGTGCTTCGGTCAAAGATAGTCCCTGCAGCTGCGCAAGAATTTGTGCTTGAGTTTGAGAAAGAGCGTTTCTTTGCATATTCATTTGGTTAGCAAATTGCTGATTAAGCTGGTTTAAAGTCATATTACGCTGAAGCATATAAACAAACTCGTTCATATTTTTAGGCAGCTTCATCATATCTTTAACATAAGCAGCATTGTCAGCCCCTTTCATTTCGCCCATTTGAGGAGTTGGCATATTTGAAGTTTGGGGAGCAGGAGTTGCAGGCTGAGGTGTTGAAGGTGCAGGTGAAAATTCTTGTTGCGGAGCTTGAGGCGCTCTGTTCTGGGAATTTAGTGCCTGATAATTGACAAATTTTGAAATCAAATTACTCAAATTCACGTCAGTCATAAGTAAAATTATACTTATTTTAACGATTTTGGCAAGTTTATAGGTTACCCTTGTTTAAACATGACACCTTTTGTGCCTTTGGGGTATTCCCAACCAAGAGATGACGTTTCACATGCTATACGACAAGCGCCGCATTCAAGGCAATTCTCATATTTGACAATTAATTTTTGTTTATCTTCATCCCATTCGTATACATTTGCAGGGCAAATAGTTGTACATATTTTTGAATTACATATACGACAACATTCCTGCACCGGCAAAAGGTGAGAGCGATTATCAGCGGTATATTTTACTGTATATAATTTATCTTCTATGTTACTCATTTGATTATAATGCTCCATAATAATTTTATCGCAGCCCATGCATCTTTAAACAGGTTTGATATTTTTCTGTCAGTAAATATACTTTTAATAAATTTGCGATATTTTGTGCGTTTTGGAATACTTTCCGTAGTTGTGAACATATCAAAAAATTCGTTTATTTTTTTAGGATAATATCCCAAAAATTCACTTTTTCTTTGTTCAATGGTACTCATAAGGTCCTTGTAGGTTCTCATGTCTTTTATAATAAAAGAGTCTTCAAGTTTTTCCTGATAATGAGAAAGAGCATTTTCTGAAAAATCCTGTTTGCCCAACGCAATTATGGCAGTTTCTCCTGCAAGTTTCCCGGAAATCATTGCAAGATTTGTACCTTCCCAATGCATATTATTTACAAACATTGCCGCATCACCGCAAACCAATACACCATTGCTTGCAATATTAGGTATTTTCCTGTATCCGCCTTCCGGAATCAAATGTGCAGAGTATTCTAAAAGTTCTCCGTCTTTTAATAAAGGTGCAATAGAAGGATGCGCCTTTAATTTATCCAAAATATCATAAGGTCTTAAACTTTTTTCGATTAAATCACTCAAAGTTATACCAAGTCCTATACTTACAGAATTTTTGTTTGTGTATAAAAATCCAAGCCCGAGCATTCCAAGCATCGGACCGCCAAAAATTTCATAAATACAGCCCTCTTCACTTGTTACATTAAAACGTTCATTTATAACTTCTTCCGGCAATTTTATAACCTCTTTTACACTCAGGGCAACATCCTCGGGTTTTATACGATTTCTCAAACCCGCTTGCATTGCTAAAAGTGAATTTACACCGTCCGCAAGCACGACAATGTCAGAATAAAATGTTTCCAATTCGGTTCTGACACCTTTTACGTAACCGTTTTCTATTATTAAATCCTTTACAACAGTTTCTTCAACCAATATAACACCTGCTTTTTTGGCTTCTTCAGCGGCCCAACGGTCAAATTTCCCTCTAATTACAGAATAACTGGCATTTTCATCAGGGGCTTTTTTATATGATATAACTGTTCCGTCATTTTCGCCAAGCAATGCATATTTGTGTTCAGTTGTTTTTCTTTCTATTGGTGCTGATTTTTCAAAATCCGGGAATATCTCTCTTGTCGGCTGCGCATAAATTGCTCCGCCAAACATATTTTTCGCACCGCAATATTTTCCGCGTTCAATAAGTACAACATTTTTACCTGCACGGGCGATTGTTATTGCACATGCAATACCGGCAGGTCCCCCACCAACTACTATTACTTCTGTTTTATTTTCTACATTTTCCATACTTCAAACTATACATCAAATCTTATTCATTGTAAAATACCGAGTATGATAATTACGGCAGGCAAATTTAAAGGGCGAAAACTGAAAGCTCCCGATGAAAATATCACAAGACCAACTCTTTCAAAAGTCAGAATGAGCGTATTCAATACTTTGCAAGCTATGATTGATTTTAAAGGAGCTTCTTTTTTAGATATGTACGCAGGTTCAGGTATTATGGCACTGGAAGCACTTTCAAGAGGGTTTGAAGATGCTGTCGTAATTGAAAAAAATATAAAAGCGGCAAATATTATAAAATCAAATTTCAAATCTTTTGAAAATCCGCCTAAATTAATAATAGGCGACAGTTTAAAAGTTGCTTCAACATTAAAAATTTTTGATGTTATTTATATAGATCCGCCTTATTTTTCCGGAGTTTACGAAAAAAGTCTCGATGCCGTAAAAGATATCTCAAAAATAATTATACTTGAACACGTTACAAATGTTAATTTTGAAGGCTTTGAAATTATAAAACAGAAAAAATACGGTGATAAATTCATTACTTTTTTGCAAAAAAAATAACCTCCAAGAAACTTGGAGGCTATTCTTTTATCAAACAATTACTATTTTACTAATTCTTTGAATTTTTTACCAGCTGAGAAAGCAGGTACAGTTTTAGCAGAAATTTTCAAAGGAGCACCAGTTTGTGGGTTTCTGCCAGTTCTAGCAGCTCTTTTGCGTGATTCGAAAGTACCGAAGCCAACTAAAGTTACTTTTTTACCTTTTGAAACTGTTTTTTCAATTGTTTCTAAAGTAGCTGCAATAATATCAGCAGTTGCTTTTTGAGATACTTTTGCTTTTTTTGATACTTCTTTTACTAATTCTTCTTTGTTCATTATGAACCTCCTTTTACCTTGTGCATGACCATAGCATGCCTCTTTCTTCTCTTCGACGAATTTATTATAGCATTTTATTTTAATTTGGCAAGTGTTTTTCAAAAATTGTGTTTAAATTAATTAACTATAGTGTGAATTCTAGAAACACGACTTAGACAATATCCAGTAATTATAAAAGTTTTAAGCTAATTATATGATTTTGGATTAATTCTTGCAAATTTAATATCTTTGTAAAAATATTGTAAAATTTGATATGCATTATATCCTTGTTTTGCAAGATTATTTGCACCATGCTGCGACATACCTACTCCATGCCCGTTTTTTTTGATATTTTCATCAAATGAAGGAACAGAACGCAGATATGGCAACGAAGTTCCCCAGCTGTTTGTATTTGTCTGTCCTCCGGCAGATGCAGAATAGAACGCGCTTATAACTTTTGTATTGTGTGTTAGGACGATGCCTTTTGTATCATCAACAGCAGCATTTGTACCGTTAGTTTCGGCAGATGCGCCTGAATATGCTTGATCTTCCGGAGTATCTTTTAAATCATATCCGTATGCACCACGTTTACCGAGATTTGCGAGTGCATAACTTCTTGCCGCAATCGCTTGGGCTTTATGAGCTTCATATTCCCAACTTGAAGGCATTTCGGCAGGTACTACACCTTTTATATAATCTTCCAGCGGAACATCATTTATCACGGTCAATTTTTTGTTATAATTTCTTATCATTATGATTCCGCGATACCATTTGCCTTTTGCGCTGACAAATCCTGCACTTGCGGGTTTTATAACAATATTGTTTGAATCTATTTTGTAGTATTTACCCCCATATCGTATTGCCATTATGCCGTGATAAGGCTTAATCTCATAACCTTTCATGGCCTCAAGTTCACAGATTGTTTTATTTGTATTGGCATCAATAATAACACCTTTGACAGATGTTCCGATAGCAGTTGACGATACGCTTGTTAAAAGCCCTATTTTTATAGCATAACAAGGGTTCAGGGATAAAATATTTATTATTAGGGCAGCGAATATCGCTATTATAGTCTTTTTCATATGTGTATTATATCATGGCTTTTCTTTATAGTATTAAGCTTTTTGATTGATTTTTTTAGGTTTTCCCAAACCTAATTCTTTTTTTACATCTTTTGCAATATCCTTACCAAAATATTCACCGATAGCATAAGATGACATTGATGCAATTACAAATGTTACACCTTTTAATACTAATCCTATTTTTCCGCCCAGTTTATTCATCTTTATGTATTCAAAGACAGGTTTTAGTATTCTTGTGTCTTTTGCTTTTTGAAGTAAATTTTGGCAAGTTTTAGAAGTTATCATTTTGTCGTAGTGTTTTTTGGTAAGTCCTTCTCCCAAGAACATAGCCGATAACGCAGCAGCTTCAGTAATACCGGTACCAACTTTATCATCTGAAGTCAAAGTCTTAATACCGCCCGATACACAAATTAGTGGATTAACATTGTTTACAGCAAATTTTGTAAATTTCCCCGCATATTCAAAAGCTTTATTTTGTTTTTGCATATTAGAAAAGATAGAACAAGCGCTTTTTGCAGTGCTGGCAATTGCACCGTCATATTTGGCAATTTCTTGGATAACACCTGCCACTTGACCAAGTGCTACAGCACTTCTGCCTACTTCACCATTTTCAGTTTTCTTAGCGTTTCTTACTGCGAAGAAACTCGATGCTACTGCACTATACACTGTAATACCTTTCCACTACATGTATATAAAGTATTTTTTTCTTGAAATATTGCTTTTTACAAGAAAAAAATTTACATTTGTTACAAAATAAAATACATTCTCAGCGGAAATTTAAAAAATTTATTGAACTTGCATTTCTTTTTCAAATCCAAAGAGTGAACTTACGGATTCATCATCATGAATACGTGCAATAGCCTGTGCTAATAATGGTGCAACCGATATCTGTTTAATATTAGACGGCATTTTATCAATATCCAAAGGTATAGTATTTGTTACAATACATTCAGTAATAGGTGCAGAAGCAAGTCTTTCAATTGCAGGACCCGAGAATACAGGATGTGTAGCCCCGACATAAATTTCTTTTGCACCGCGTGATTTCAAAAGTTTTGATGCCTCACAAATTGTACCAGCAGTATCAATTATATCATCAAACATCAAGCAAACTTTGCCTTCAACATCACCTATAACGTTTGTTGCAATAGCTTCATTATGTTTATCACGACGTTTGTCAATGATTGCAATAGGGCAATCAAGATGTTTTGCAAAATATCTTGTCCTGTTTGCACCACCCATATCAGGTGAAACTGCAACCATTTCATCAGGATTGATATTCAAACTTTTTATGTAATTAACCAAAATAGGAGCCGCAAAAATATGATCAACAAGAATATTAAAAAATCCTTGAATTTGACCTGTATGTAAATCCATAGCAAGCACTCTGTCAGCACCGGCAGTAGTCAATAAATCAGCAACAAGCTTGGCTGTAATCGCTTCACGGCCGGAAGTTTTTCTGTCTTGTCTTGCATAACCATAATAAGGAATTACTGCCGTAATTGTCTTTGCACTGGCTCTTTTAAAAGCATCAATAATAATTAAAAGTTCCATTAAGTTTTCATTTACGGGGTTGCAAACCGGTTGAATAACAAAGACATCGTCTCCTCTGACACTTTCCTTAACTTGTACATAAATTTCACCATCCGAAAAATTTTTGACAACCATAGGACCTACCGAAGTTCCTAAATAGTCGGCAATTTCTTGTGCAAGCTTGGTATTGGAACGTCCTGCAAATAATTTAATATCGTGAGTGGGGTTAATTGTACGTTCCAATTGAGGGAAAGTCATTTCTGCAACCATTCTTCAATTCCTTTCATTTACATGACTTATTATATTATTCATGTATAGTGTCCACAATATTTTTTTAAGTAATATTAATAAAATCCGAACAAAAAAATTTTTGCTAGAAT
>CAMVQX010000029.1 GCA_947169755.1 uncultured bacterium | reverse complement strand
CCTTTACCTGCAGGTCTGTCTTTGGGCAGAAAAATCTAGTTAGACTGTGAAATTTGTCTGTAAAGTTCAATTTGTTTATCAGTCAAAATTTTAGGAATTACTATTTTTATTTTTACATTCAAATTTCCGTAACCACCTGATTTTTTAGGTAAACCAAGTTCTTTCAAACGCAGAGCTTGACCTGTAGATGTCATGGCCGGAATTTTTATATTAATTTTTCCATGAAGTGTTTCTATGTCTTTTTTACACCCTAAAACAGCCTCCGGAGGTGTTATTTCGACCTCTTTTGTCAAATCCGAACCATCAATCTGATATTCATTATCTTTGAAATTTATTACCAAATATAAATCGCCCTTGCGCCCATAAGCATCGGTCTGACCTTCTCCTTTTATCCTGATTTTTTTACCTTCTGAAATATCGGGAGGAAGTTTAACTTTTATACTTTTTTGTTCGGTTTTTATACCTGTACCGCCGCAATTTGAACAGTAACCGCCCCCATGACATTGAGTACAGCGTTCCATGTTATTGTATTTTACGGTAATAGGTTTTTTATTAAACACATCTCTTGCTGTTATATTTAAAGTCTTTGTAATATCAAGGTTTTCAGAAGGAGGCTCTGCTTTTCTTCTGCGGGAAGTTTGTTGCGCACCGCCAAAATCAAACCCGCCAAAATCCATTCTCTGAGAAGCTTGTCCGCCACCCATCATATCACCAAACAATGAACTAAAAAAGTCAGAAAATCCACCAAGATCTTGACCGTTAAAGCTAAAGTTTTGATAACTTCCGCCGCCAAATCCAAACTGTTCAAAACCCGGAGGCGGCGTATAACTTTGTCCGCCCTGCCAATTTGAACCTAAACTGTCATACCTTTGACGCTTTTGTTTATCGCTCAAAACTTCATAAGCTTCATTAATATCTTTAAATTTACTCTCTGCTTCTTTTGTTTTGTTGACATCAGGATGATATTTACGCGCCAGTTTACGGTATGCAGATTTTACTTCCGCATCCGTTGCATCACGTTTTATACCTAATATTTGATAATAATCTTTATATTCCATAAGTATCTCCTAATCATATAATAATATAAAAAATGTCCAATCCTTGAATACTTAATTATTTTTTAAGCATTTAAAAAAAAAGAGCCTGAAATGGCTCTGTTGGAATTAAGAATAGCTGGAAGTATGAAAAAGATTTATAATAACATTAAATAAAAAGTGTCATCTATACAATTAACCACTTGGGCTATATTAAAAAAATCAGTTTACCTACAAATTTTTTATAAAATTAAACGCATGCACATAAAATTTTCCTTAACAAAAAATCTCTTCGCCCTCAATAAGTGTATATTGTGCACTTTATGGCAAAATATACTGTTGGTAGAGTTTTTCGTGTCGTTAACAAATCTTAATAATAGGGGTTGACAAATAAAATTTAATAATGTATAGTAAAAATGTTAGATGAAGTGTTCAAATAACACTTAATAAAAACTCAGAAAGGAGAAATCCTATGATAACAGTAAATCCAGTAAAATTTAATAATATTAAACCTATCACTTTTGGTGAAGGAAACCTCAACAATATTACCCCAAACGTAGCGATTTTATCGTTACAAAACCCCAATGCGAAGATTGATTTTGAAAAAAGTCTAACTCGCACAAGACAGGCGGACGTTGTTCAAACACCTAACTTATTAGATGCATTAGGAGCAAAATTCCGCAAGGCTTATGATATACTATTTTCACCTAACTATGAAAAACCGGATATCCCGCATATTTCATATTTGGGATAACCCCGAAAAATCACTTGAAAATATCCTCGCAAGAGGATATTTTTTTATATGTTTGCACCACCGTCGTGCATTTTTTCAAGAGCTTTTTTAGCCCCATCATTGCTTCGTGCCAGAGACAACGCCAAATCTGTTGCTTCCTTATCCCTGTTTATTGCTTCTTTTAAACCCGTCATCTCATCAAGTGTCAGATTAGAAAGTATTGCACCATCTGAATTTAAATAGATCTTAAATATTTTCTGAGACATAAAATCATATCCTGGCAAACCCATCTCAAGGGCATACCATTTATAAAATTGATGCGCCATATAATAAGGATCTATGTCCCCGTTTCGCATTACAAACATTGGTTTTGATTTTATAGATATTCCGCTGCCGGTTATAAAATTAAGATATATAGCCTCAATCCCCTCAAGCGGAGTTATCAAGCCTTCCTCCTCTTTAATAACACTCAAAATCTTATCTGCATTCTCTATTTTAAAAACTTTCGTACCCTTACTTTCTATGTATTCCAACATTTTTTCGGGATTATTTTTACAAGATTTTACAATATCCTCAACATTTTTCCTTACCAGCTTAATTTTTTTTTCTGTTTCTGAATTCAAAGTCATAGTAACAGAGCTTGAAAGAACTGTTTTTGACGTTGAATTTGTGCTGGAAGTTTTAAGATGTTTTGCCAAACGTCTTTTTAAAGATTTTTCCTGCAATTCCAAGAAAAAATAGATTATTTTTTGAAAATTATTCATAGCAAAAATATACTATAATTTTCGGCGCATGTAAATAAGATATAAAATCGTTTGTTATACACTTGAATATTGGCTGATATTCATTTATAATAAATGCAAATATATATTTACCGTAGAAAAGGAGAAGAATATGGCAACAAAAAGCAAAAAAAGTTCAAAAAAAACAGTAGAAAAACTTGAAAGAACTTTAAACAAATCTTCCGTTGTCAATAGTGCAGAACAACTGGAATTGCTTATAGAGAGAGTGAAAAAAGCTCAAAAAATATATGAAACTTTTTCTCAGGAAAAAGTTGACAAAATTTTTAAAGCAGCAGCAACAGCAGCAGATAAAGCTCGTATTCCGCTTGCCAAAATGGCAGTCGAAGATACCAAAATGGGTATTGTTGAAGATAAAATTATCAAAAACCACTTTGCAGCCGAATACATTTACAACAAACATAAAAACGCTAAAACCTGCGGAATTATAAAAGAAGATAAAATTAACGGTACAAAAATAGTTGCCGAACCTTTAGGAATATTAGCGGGAATTATACCGACAACAAACCCGACATCAACAGTCATTTTTAAAGCATTAATTGCCTTAAAAACAAGAAACGCAATAATTTTCTCACCGCACCCGAGAGCTACACGTTCAACAATCGAAGCTGCAAAAGTTATACTTGATGCAGCAGTAAAAGCCGGTGCTCCGGAAGACATTATAGGCTGGATTGATGTTCCTACAATCGAATTATCGAGCCAATTAATGCAGCATCCAAATATTGACTGCATATTAGCAACTGGCGGTCCGGGGATGGTTAAGGCTGCATATTCATCAGGCAATCCTGCACTTGGTGTCGGCCCCGGTAATACCCCTGCCGTTATTGATGAAACAGCAGATATTCAAATGGCGGTTTCCTCAATTCTTATGTCAAAAACTTTTGATAACGGTATGATATGTGCATCCGAGCAATCCGTAATCGTTGTTGATGAGGTTTATGAGGCTGTAAGAAAAGAGTTTGAGTACAGAGGTGCATACATCGTAAATAAAGCTGAAACTAAGAAGTTAAAAGATCTTCCTTTAATCGATATTAAAAGAGGTACTGCAAATGCACAAATAGTAGGGCAAAGCGCCTATACAATCGCAAAAATGTCAGGATTTAAAATCCCTGAAACCTCTAAAATATTATTGGTTGAAAGACCAACCGTAGACTGGAACGATCCTTTCTCAAGAGAAAAATTGTCCCCCGTACTTGCAATGTATAGAGCAAAAGACTTTAAAGATGCCACAAAAATGGCCTATGAACTTGTTTCAAAAGGTGGTGCCGGACATACTTCAGTGCTTTATACAGATCCGAGAACAAAAGAAAGAATTGATTTTTATGCAGAAGAAATGCCTACCTGCAGAGTTATAATAAATTCACCATCATCACAGGGGGCAATAGGAGATTTATACAATTTCAAGCTTGAGCCTTCCATGACTCTTGGCTGCGGATCCTGGGGCGGAAATTCTGTTTCCGGAAACGTTGGAGTTGAACATTTATTGAACTACAAAACAGTTGCAGAAAGGAGAGAAAACATGCTCTGGTTTAAAGTTCCGCCAAAAGTATACTTTAAAAGAGGTGCGGTTGATTTAGCGCTTAGGGAATTGCAAGGCAAAAAACGTGCATTCATAGTTACTGACAGATACTTGTTTAACTCCGGAGCTGTTGACAGTATTACAAATATTTTGGATGAAATTGGTATTGATCATCAGATTTTCTTTGATGTAAAACCTGATCCGACATTAGCAACGGTTAAACAAGCTTTGGAAATTGTAAAACCGTATGAACCTGATGTATTTATTGCACTTGGCGGCGGTTCTCCGATGGATGCTGCTAAAATAATATGGTTATTGTATGAACAACCTGATACGGTTTTTGAAGATATTGCAATGAGATTTATGGATATAAGAAAACGTATCTGTTCAATTCCTGAGCTGGGTAAAAAAGCCACAATGGTTTGTATACCTACAACATCAGGTACAGGAAGTGAAGTTACTCCATTCTCAATTATCACTGATGAAGAAACTCATGTAAAATACGCAATTGCAGATTACGCGTTAACTCCAAATGTTGCAATTATCGATCCTAATTTTGTAGATAGCATGCCAAAAGGCCTAACAGCAGCTTCAGGTATTGATGCTCTTGTCCATGCTACAGAAGCTTATGTCTCTGCAATGGCTACAAATTTCACAAATTCAAATGCCTTAGAGGCAACAAAACTTATTTTCAGATATTTGGAAGCTGCCTGGAAAGACGGTGCAAGCAATCCGAAAGCAAGAGAAAAAATGCACTATGCCGCAACAATAGCCGGTATGGCATTTGCAAATTCTTTCTTAGGAATATGCCACTCAATGGCTCATAAATTAGGTGCTGCATTCAATATTCCGCACGGTGTTGCAAATGCACTTTTAATCAGACAAGTAATAAAATATAACGCCGTAGATTGCCCGAAAAAACAATGTATTTTCCCGCAATATAAATTCCCGAATGCAAAAGCTAAATACGGTCAAATTGCAGATGAATTGGGTTTGGGTGGTAAAAATGATGATGAAAAAGTTGATTTATACATAGAAGCAATTGATAAACTTATGAAAGCTATTAACCTTCCAAATTCTATTAAAGATTTTGGTGTCAGTGAAAAAGCTTTCTATTCAAAACTTGATGAAATGGTGGAATTGGCTTTTGATGATCAATGCACAGGCGCAAACCCTGCATATCCTCTTATGGAAGATATCAGAGCAATTTATGAAGACGCATATAAAGGTGTCGTCAGAGATTATTATCCGACAAAAAAATAAAATAAAAAAAGACCGGTTATAAACCGGTCTTTTTTGGTTATTCGTTACAGCCAAAAGCAATTGTAATATGTTCTCTCGGATTAACCGCAGATATTTTATAACCTTTCGGGTCAACAAGATAAGCAAACTCATCACCCGTAGTTTGGAACAAGCCCATAGTACCTGAAAGGGCAGTTCTTGTAACATCAACAGGCGCTTTAACTGTTTCCCATAAACCGTCACCCAAATTACGGGCAGCAGCACCAAATTTACCCTGGAATGCGTGGCCAAGCATATAACCGGCATCATTTGAAACATTTTCTACCGCATTACCAAGATTTGAGACAACACCACCTACCGTTCTGCCGGCAACACCAACAAGCGAACCTGCAAGAGTGAACGGCATCTCAACCAATCTTGCAACAGGATTAACTTGTTTTGATTTGTTTACTTGTGCCTGCAAAATTTGTTTCGGTAATTTTGTTTTACAATCACCGTTTTTGATTTCGGTAAACGATAATTTCAAAGCACCCTTATCGCAGCCTGAAGGTCTGATAACTTCGACAACCTGACCTGTTACAGTTGAACCGCAAGGATATGTAACACCATTAATTGTTACATCTTCAAGAGTATTCGCTCTGAAGTATTGACCTACGTGAGATGATTTTGAAGTTAATTGGTCAATCATTTTTACACGTAGGGTCGGAATTTTAACAATTTCTTCGTTTTCAATAAAAGCGTTTTTGTCAACAGGACAAGCCGGACAAATATTATTTGCTGTTTTCGGATTTGTATCATAACCCAATGCAACACGAACTGTCTGCATCATTGATGCAACTTCAGCACGGGAGGCTTCTTTGTTTGGCATAATCATATTCGGATTCGGCATATCTTTTAATGCGCCATTTTCCAACGACTTTGCAACAGGAATTCTTGCCCATGAAGGAACAGATGCTCCATCTGCATATTGGCTTAAAATTTCATCGGCTCTGCATTGATCAATATCACATGTCATACCTTTTGCAATAGATGTCAAAGCTTCAGCCCTTGTAACAGGATGATTTGGTCTAAAGTTTCCGTCAGGATAACCTTTCAACAAATCTTCATCAACTGCTTTTGCAATGGACTGATTTGCCCAGTTATGCATCGGAACATCTTTAAACATACCTGAACGAGGCATATCACATTGATCCATATTAAAGCCTTTAACCAATATTGTAGCAAATTCAGCACGCGAAATATTTCTGTTCGGTTTGAAATATCCGTCAGGATAACCTACTACAACATCATTTATTGCGAGTTTGTCAATATCACATGCCGCCCAAAATCCGTTTGGAACATCAGGGAACTGACAGCCGCCCAAATTTGCGGCAGCACCTGTTGTCTGCATAATTTGGTTAGGGATTTCGAACGGGACGAATGACTTTTTTACGGCATCAATAGAATTTGATGATTGAAAATCAATCGGGCAATTATTACCATCCATCAATCTTTCATTTCTCTCTATCGGAATACCGTTATGTCTTGATGGCAACTCATTCAGACATGGCATTTGTGATGCAGCACCGGTAATATTACCGTCAGATGCAACAGTAACACCATTTACATTAGATGAAAGTACTCTTGGTGTACCTGCAAGCGGAGTATCCGTTGAAAAAATGGAATTAGCAGGCTGACCGACATAATTGTTAGTACCGTAAATAGCATTCGGATAACCATAAACTTGTTTCATATCACGTCTGTCAGGTTTTCCTGTTTGAGGACACAAAGCACATGCCGGATCTGCGGGTTTGTCGCAACTAATTTCATCCGGACAACCGCAATCAGCTTTTGGCTTTTCACATGGATCGCAAGTTGGTTCCTCTTTTTGACAATCACAGTTTGGTAATGTCTTTTTACATTTTGTACAACGTTTTGGCTTCGCCGTTTCACACGGACATGCCGGACCGGTAACAACCGGTAAACTTTCCGGACACGGGGTTTCAGCTTGACAAGGACAAGCCGCCATTGCCTGACTCAAGGAACACGTTGCTATTCCAACGGCAATCGCAGCTGCCACAGTTAGTTTTTTAATAGTCATTTTTACCTCCTTGTGGGACTTTTTTTCTAAAAAGCCGCAAAAACATCTTAAAAAACCGATATTAAATTATGTACTTTATTTGAATGCATAAACATTACCGCAAGGGGTTATTCGGGTAGGCTATTTAAAATCAAAAACTGTATTCGCTGAATTTGTACTATATTTTACTAGCAGATTAGTTACTTCACTATAAATTCCAAATTTCCGCTTTTTGCTATATAATATTGTTGAGGTTTATTATGAAAAAAATATTTTTACTGGTATTGATATTGTGTTTATTTTTATGTGGTTGCGGTAAAAAAAATAATGTTCCCATAAACGATTTGGAAACAATAATGAAACGCGGATATATAATTGTCGGAGTGAGAGATGATACCGCACCGTTTGGTTTTAAAGATGAAAAAGGCAACTATATCGGTTTTGACATTGACCTTGCAAAAACTATTGCACAAGCATTATTTAGGGACGAAAATAAAATACATTTTGTACCTGTAACAGCTTCTAACCGTATCAGCATATTAAATTCAGGTGAAGTGGATATGTTGATTGCAACAATGTCAATAACAGAGCAAAGAGAACAATTCTTAAATTTTTCAAGACCGTATTATACCGCAGGACAGGCTATTCTGACAAGAAGCTCAAGCAATGCAACTAACCTCAAAGATTTTAGAGGCAAAAAATTAATAATAGTATTCGGCTCAACCGGTGAAGAAGACTTGAGAGCGAATGCGCCTGATGTGGAAATTTTAGGATTTAAAACATATAAAGAAGCTTATAATGCATTGAAAGCAGGCAAAGCTGCCGGAATTATGGCTGATGATACAATCCTTATGGGTTTTGCATATAATGATGTCAGTGTAAAAATTTTACCCAAAAGGTATTCTCAAGAACCGTATGCAGTAGTTTTCCGAAAAGATCCGGAATCTTTAACTTTGATGAATAAAGTTGATTATATTGTAGAGACACTTCAAACAACAGGCAGAATGAATCGATTAAAAGAAAAATGGGGACTTTAATATAAATTTTTTATTTCATTTTTTAAATTAGTTTTGACGTATTTGGTTAATTTTACCATATTTTTAAACAGTTTATCAGAAACAATATGCTCCATTTTACAGGCAGTTTCACAGGCTTCTAAATCATTTATACTCAAAACTTCCATAAAAAATTCGGCAATATTTTCATGTTTTTTCAAAATATCTTTTGCAATTTTTTCACCTGCAGCACTTAATTTGATGGGAGAATACGGAGAATATTCTATTAAACCTTTATCGGATAATATATTCAAAGCCCCTGTAACAGATGCCTTTTTAACCCCTAAAGCATCAGCAATAGCTGTAACTTTTGCCTGACCGTTTTTCAAAATCTGATTGTATATTTCTTCAATATAATCTTACAAACTGACAGAAAACTTTTCCATCTATAAACTCCTTATAACTTTTACTAACTCTATAGGTTTATCAACTATAAAATCAGCACCCTTTAAAAAACTAACATCTCTAAAACCCCAGCAAACACCAATACTTGGTAAATTAGAATTTTTTGCAGTCATAATATCAACATCTGAATCCCCAACATATACGGCAGAAGTAACCCCTAAGTTTCTCATGACTTTTAATACCCCATCAGGTGAAGGTTTTTGAGGCACATCATCAGCCTGACCTACTGCAATATCAACCAAGTTACCAAAATATTTTTTACTCATTTCTTTTACTGCGGCATCAAATTTGTTTGATACAATACCTATTTTTACACCTGATGATTTTAATATTTTCATAACTTCTAAAATACCATCATATGGTGCAGTATGATTGTACATATTTTCAGAATATTTTTTTTTAAACACTTTAACGCATTCTTTTATCGTTTGGCTATCAGTTCCTTCAGGTACAGCTCGCTCAAACAATAGATTTACTCCATTACCTACAAAATTCCTTACTTCATCCGGCGTTCTTAAAGGGAAGTTAAACATTTGCATAACAAAATTGACACTGATATATAAATCCTCGAGTGTATTTAATAATGTTCCGTCCATATCAAAAATAACTGCTTCAACCATAACATCAACTTAATGCAAACTTAATAACACTCTGACATTTGAACCCGATTTCATACAAATCTCGTTTTCTGATAGCACTTGACAAATCCGGTAAAAATTCCTCAATCTTAGGTGTAATAATAAATTCTACGACTTTATTATCCTGATTATAGTTAATTGAAATATTATCAATCATAGAATTCTCATTTCTTGCAAGTCCGTCTGCAATTTTTAAAATTCCGGCCAAACGTTTTACAATTTTTCGTTCTTTTTTATCAAGCGTATTATAAACTTCATGTTCATTTTTATCCGGTAAACCGCCTCTGTGGTATCTGCAAATACAACCGATTATTTTCGTTTCAAGCTCTGTAAAACCTGCAATCCCCGATTCAATAATCATATTCATACTATGTTTGTTATGACCTTTAGAATCAATATGATACCCAATATCATGCAAAAGCGAAGCTGCCTCTAAGTATTCACGATACCTTGCCGGCATTTCAAAAACCTTACTGTTCGTTTCATCAAATATCATCAACGCCAAACGATTTACTTCCTGAGAGTGAATGTCATTGTTTGAAAATTTGTTAAGCAGCTCTTTTGCGGATAATTTCATCATTACAGTTAATTTTATCAAAAAAATGGATTATGGACAATATTTTTAGTATAATAAAATTATGGACAATGATTTTGAAATACCCTCAGATGTTTTGGATGAAATACAAAACAATATTCAAAGTATTATAGAGAATTTTGATATTCCTGATGCAAATAAAATGGAAGTTATCAAAAAAATAAATTTTATGTATACTCATACAAAACAAATGTCTATAACTGATAATTTAACAAAAATGTTCAATCGCAGACATTTTGAAAATGAATTTGAGCGGGAATTTAGACGTTCAAAAAGATATAAAACAGATTTAAGTATAGCTGTAATTGATATAGATCTTTTTAAAAAAATAAACGACACTTACGGACATTCTTGCGGAGATTATGTTTTAAGGGAAGTTGCATTCTTGATGAAAAACAATTTCAGACAAACTGATATTTTGTTTCGTTACGGCGGAGAAGAGTTTGTTGTAATATTAACAGAAACTCCTCATGAAACAGCTTGCGTTCCTTTAGAAAGATTACGCAAACGGGTTGAAAATAATAAATTTTTGTTTAACAATCAGGAAATACAGGTTACAATAAGTATTGGCGTAACGTCAAAAACAGATTTTGAAAAAGCACAAGATATGTTTGACTTCGCCGATAAAGCTCTATACGAAGCAAAAAACAACGGACGTAACCAAACCAGACAATTGACATAATAAAAATTTTTGAAAAGGATTACATTATGATTAAAAATTTATGCAAAATTATTTTAAGTTTAGCACTTCTTACAAACATTGCAGGTGCAGCGGAAGAATATACTCAGGTGCGTGCTGAACATATTTTGGTCAGAACAGCTGCCGAAGCCGTTCAAATCAAAAAAGCTATTGATGAAGGCGGAGATTTTGAGTATTATGCAAGAACATACTCAATGTGTCCTTCAGGTCAAAGGGGCGGTGATTTAGGATATTTTGAAAAAGGTCAAATGGTACCGGAGTTTGAACGGGTAGCATTCAGACTTCCTGTAGGTGAAGTTTCAAAACCTGTTTATTCTCAATTTGGCTGGCATTTAATAAAAGTTTTGGATAAAAGATAAATATAATTTATACAAAAAAAAGACCCCTTTTTGGGGTCTTTTTTTATTATTCATCTATCGATGTTGCCGATATATTATCTATCGTTTGGGCTATTGCATGATCCTTGACTAACATACTTAAGTAAAGTATTTTGTTTGCTGTTGCTTTGTCAAGATCTATGAACTGGCCTCCGGCTTTGACATCTGTTGCTGAAACAATTTTTACGTGTGCATTGACTTCAACATCTCCGTATGTCAAGTGGATTGGAACAACATCTCCGACTTTTAGTGATTTCTTGTGTTTGAGTGATACACCGCCTCTTGATATGTCTGAGATTGAAACCACATCTTCTGTTGATTCGAATGTAATCACATTCTGATTGTTTTCTGCGCTGAATCTCATGAATTGACGTTTATCTGTAGCGAATATCGGGTTGTCTAACACTCTTTGTTTGTAGATATCGAAATCAGGGAGTGGTTCCGGATCAGGTTCATCGATATCTGTGTCTGTATCTAAATCAGTATCGTTATCTGTATCTGTATCGATATCCGTGTCTGTATCAATATCAGTATCTGTATCGGTATCGATATCGGCATCGGTATCTAAGTCGGTATCTGTATCTAAGTCTGTGTCTGTATCTACATCGGTATCACTGTCACTGTCGGTATCTACCGGGATTTCAGGCTCATCGATATCTGTATCGGTATCTAAGTCTGTATCGTTATCTGTATCTGTGTCGATATCTGTGTCGGTATCAATATCTGTATCTGTATCGGTATCGATATCAGCATCGGTATCTAAGTCGGTATCGGTATCTAAGTCTGTGTCGGTATCAACGTCGGTATCACTGTCACTATCGGTATCTACCGGAACTTCTGGCTCATCGATATCTGTATCGGTATCTAAGTCTGTATCGGTATCTGTATCTGTGTCGATATCTGTGTCGGTATCAATATCGGTATCTGTATCGGTATCGATATCGGCATCGGTATCTAAGTCGGTATCGGTATCTAAGTCTGTGTCGGTATCAACGTCGGTATCACTGTCACTATCGGTATCTACCGGAACTTCTGGCTCATCGATATCTGTATCGGTATCTAAGTCTGTATCGGTATCTGTATCTGTGTCGATATCTGTGTCGGTATCAATATCGGTATCTGTATCGGTATCGATATCGGCATCGGTATCTAAGTCGGTATCAATATCTAAGTCTGTATCTGTATCTATATCGGTATCGTTATCACTATCGGTATCGATAGGAATTTCTTCTTCTTCCGGTTCCGGAACTACGAGGTTATCATCATCCTCATTAGTACCTTTTTTATTTTCAACATTTCTGTCGCCTTCGATATCATAGTATGGTTTATCACCTTGTGAGCTACCGCCATAGTAGTAGTTACGATCATCACGATCACCAACACCATCAACATCATTTGGTCTTACAGCTTTTGCTCTTATGTAAGGAGTACTTCCATCTAATGTTTGAACAGGATTTGTAGAATCATCCTCTTCCCAAGTTGTCGGATTAAATTTAGGTGTACCATCAGAATACGTACCATTTTTACCTCTGTGTTTACCCATATTGAAGTAGTAACCACCGGCATAAGCATTATCAGCAATCAATACCAAGTTTTGACCTACTTGACCGTTTTGATGTTCACGATCTGTACCACCTGTTTTGAATTTAGCATTCTTAACTACGATTGTAGAATCAGCTGCATGTTCATATGTTGGTTTTTCACCTTCATCCCAATAAGTACCTAAATCCAATGCTTTCAAAGTAGCTTTATCAGGAGTCATAGTGTTTTCGTTAAATCCACCATAATAGTCGTTTTTATTATTATTTGCGCCATAAGTTTTTGGTGCTGTACCCAAATTATTTACATAGAGCATTCTGCCGCGAGCTGTCAAATTGATATTATTTGCTGCAGTAACTTCATCGACATATGCATTACCTGAGAATTCAGCGTTTACATTTCCTTCTCTTGAAATGATTGCACATACATTTGTATCAAGTTTATCACCATTGTCGGCATCCAAACCTTTAACATTGATGTTACCTTTAGCTAACATATCAACGCCTTGAGCATTAGCCGGGTTATCAGGAATAACGTG
>CAMVQX010000028.1 GCA_947169755.1 uncultured bacterium | reverse complement strand
ACTGCTGAAGCTACAGAAGACAGTGCATATGCTATGGGGTATAATGCAAAAGCAAAGGGATTAAATTCTATAGCTATTGGAGCGAAGGAAACTGGTGCTAGTAATACTTATCCTATAGCTGCTTATACTCATGGCTCAATAGCTATCGGTAGTGGTGCGATAGCTGGTAAATCATCTAAAAGTGGAACAACCGATGTTAATGAATCTTTCCAAATAGCGATTGGTAGATTTGCCAAAGCATATACTGGACAAGGGATTGCTATTGGTCTACAAGCAGAATCGGGTGACGGATCAACAACCAATACAGGTGAAGGTAATATTGCAATTGGTTATGAGGCAAAAGCATATAATATATCATCAATTGCATTTGGTCGCCATGCAAAGGCTAACGGTGTACGTTCAACTGCTATAGGATATTCTGCTACTGTTAATGATGATAGGACAATAATTTTGGGTTGTGATCCTACTATTCCTGGTACGTATAATGGATGTAATGGAAATCTGCAAACAGTATATATTCCACACACGTTAACTGTTAAAAACGGTATAACTGGTACTGTTTCAACTCCATCTGACAGCCGTCTAAAGCATATCGGATCTGAAAGCAAAGCCGGTTTAGAAAAAGTTAAGCAGTTGAAACCGTTCAATTACACATTCAAAAACGATAAAGACAAAACTCCGAGAGTTGGTGTTATCGCTCAGGATTTGCAAAAAGTATTCCCTGATGCAGTATCCAAAGACTCAAAAGGTTTCTTGTCAATCAGAATGGAAGATATGTTCTATGCCGTTGTAAATGCGGTAAAAGAACTTGATCAAAGACTTGCTAAACTGGAAGCTTCTGTTGTTGAAATTCTTCGCTCTGTCAAAGAAAACAAAGATACTATTAAACAACTACAAAAAGACAACGACAAGTTGAAGAAAGAAAATGCAGAACTCAAGGCACGTCTCGATAGAATTGAAGCTAAATTGAAATAAATACATACATAAAGTAAAAACGAGCGTTTGTAAGACGCTCGTTTTTTTTTTTGATGCCCACTCTATCCCTCCCTAATGAGGGAGGGAATAAATTTTTATTTTTCTAAAATTAATACTCACTTTGTATGATACGTTAAAATACAATCATCATCATCCCCTTATTAGTGGTGGTTAGGAGGGGTTTTGCACAAATACCCTTTTTACAAAAAATAAAACTATGACTCTTTTAAATGTTTTATGTGTTTGTAGATATACACAGCGCCTAAAAGTCCTATAACAAGAATTATAACCGCATCAAACTTATGCCAAATATGTTTTAACGCATCGAGATTTTCACCCATCTTTACGCCAACATAAACTAACACATAACTCCAAATTAACGATCCTAAGAATGTCAATGTAAAAAATACTCTTTTTCTTGCCCTCAAAATTCCTGCAGGCAAAGAGATAAATGTTCTTATAACCGGCAGCATTCTGCATAAGAAAAATGCCCAGTCTCCGTATTTTTCTACCCATTTGTCTGCTTCATCAAGGTCTTTGTGCGAAATCAGAAAATATTTTCCGTATTTTTCTATAAATTTTCTTCCGCCAAAGTAACCCAAGTAATATGACGGAATTGAGCCTAAAACACACCCGAATGCACCGGCAATTGAAGCTACGTGAAAGTTTAAAAGCCCTTTATTTACCATTACACCTGCAAACGGTAAAACAGCCTCACTTGGAAGCGGAATGTTACAAGATTCTATTGCCATCAAAAGGGCTATTCCACTCGCACCCATTGTAGAAATTATATGCTCTATAAAGTTTATTAATGTTGTTAAAAATAAATTGATTAGTTCCATATTGTTATTATAACAAAAAAATAAACCCTCTTTTGAGGGTTTATTTTTTTTATTCATTTAACAATTTTTCCGCAAGTTCGGATTCTGTTCTTCCGTTAAGCGTTTTATTAATTTTTTGAAGTTTTTCAGCAATCAATTCCATATTGTCTGTCCAAACAAAATTATCCAAAACATATTTTTCAGCTTTATTAAAATCACCCTCGATTTGTATTCTGATAATCTCTGAAAGCATTTCTTTTGCAATTGGTACAACTTTATCTATATTGACATGGATTTTACCGTCAATTATGTCATAAGCACCTCTCTCGGCAAAATATTTGTTCTGCATAACTGTTCTGACACGATGTGCTTGGCTCATTGTAGGTTTTGACTTTAAGAAATTATCAGCCATTGTGGTCACAATAATCTGCTTTCGCTGTTCTTCCGTGTACATACCGAGTTCTGTCAGCAAGTCTACAAAAGCCAAAGAACCCATATCTGCTTTGTTTTCTTCGATAATATTTCTGTATTTTCCTAATGTTTCACAGGCTTTTTTAGGTCCGAGTGAATGAGCGTTTTCATGTCCGATTGTAAACCAATGGTCAGCCTCATCTAAGTAATATTTGTGCTGTTCAGAATCCAAAGTTGCATCTAAGCGTTCCTGAAGCTTTTTCATATCACTTATAAATCGGATTTGTCTGTGATAAACATTTCTTCTGCCGCCGCCGATTGTCAAAGATAATTTATCGTCATTCGGCAAATTCTCGGCTAAAGTAATGCCGCCTCGATATGCACCGACATCTCCTGTTACCGCAACTAAATCAACATCAACCATTGTCTGTTTAGTATCCTTGTCCGGCGAAATGTTTTGCTCATATTCATCAGCGAAAGGCATATTTTTGGCTAATGTCGGTAAATATTTTTTTATTGCCATCAATGCATCTGTGCCTTTTTTATTAACAATTCCGACCCTGCCGCCTAAAAAGTCTTTTGGGGTTGCCTTAATCTTATGCTTCGCTAATAAATTCGATAATTCTGAATTTTCGGCAATAGTTCCTGTCATTTCATCTTCATAGTTTTCTCTTGTGATAGTAAATTCTAACGGAGTATCCTGCAATGTCGCCCATTTTTTATCTGCGTAAGCGTCTAACATAGGATCAGGTGTTCTTAGAGCTTTTGCCTGTAATTTTAAGTATTCGTTGAAATCAGGGTTAGTAGAAACTTCAGATGCCTTGTCCAATTCATCTGCCATTTTGGAAAAATCAGTTTTAAATTTATCAATGTAGTCAATTCCTCTTAAATATTCTCCATCTCTTTCAACTACTGAGCGTTGGGTTAATATTCCCTTTACTTCTTCAATTTTGCCTTCGTTAATCATTTTGGTCAGAATATTATGAAATTCCTCTTTTGATAAATCTTCAGGGTAAACACCTTTTCCCGGATATTCAACTATTCCTTTAGCTAAATTTATTTTATTAGACATTGAATCTATAGCATTCATACCTTTTTGAGCATCAAACAAGATTTTTGTAAGTTCAGCTTGTTTGTTTCCGTTTTTTACTTCTTCTTCAATAAATGCTTTAAATTCCAAATTGTGATGACAATCTATTTGCATATTAATTTTTTCTAAAATGTACGCAGCTTTTACAAGGTGTTTTAAAGCCTCTTTATCTCCGTCAGCAAGTGCTAAATATTCAGGAGCATCTGCTTTTAGCATTTTTTTTGTCATTAAGTAATCTTTGCTTGTCCTTTTTTCAAGCTCTTCCATTGATAAATTAAATTCAAATTTGCTCATTTTTAAAATCTCCTTTTCTAACATAATATCATATTAAATTTTTATGTGTGTCGGCTAAATAGTGTATGTTTTACCTTATTTAGTTTTGTAAACCTCTTGTGTGGCAAAGACTTGAGAGATTTGTTAAAATATGTTACAATAGTAGTAGGAAGTTCCTGATTAATTTACAGGTTTCCGATGAGTGTTACTCCCCACACCACTCTTAAAACAAAAAGGTATCCGGTTACTAAATATCAGGTGACAAGATGGATACATTGTTTTTTGCTGAAAAAAATTATAAGAAGATTGTTGAAACAGCTGTAAATGTTTCAATAATTGGGGTTCTAATATTGTGTCAGGCACTGTTGCCTATTAAAGCTGAACGTGTAGCTCAAGTAACAGCGCCTGACTTTGATACAGGACAACTCAAGCAGAAGATACTAAACGAATTTTCTCCCGAAATACGAGCGGGTAATTTTGAAACAATGGTTCGGCAAAAGTATCCGGGAGGGAAAATATATGATGTTACAGATGGTGTTAAACATGTTAAATTAACAAAATATTATAATAATCGTCCGGTTAAAATTAATGTAGTAGAAGTAGATATGAAGTTGGCTAAAGGTTTTGAAATCACTCCGGCATTGTCATCGAGTGATACTTTAAACAGTAGGAAAACAATTACTTCAATTGCAAAAAATAATAACGCTATTGTTGCATTGAATGGTACATATTTTAAGCCGCAAACCGGTGTTCCTCTTGGTACTTTAATGATTGATAAAAAAATTTACACAGGACCTGTTTACGATCGTGTAGCTTTGGGTATATTTAATGAAGGGGGGTCGACAAAATTTGATATAGCAAGAGTGCAATTGAATGCATCTGTCAAAGGAAGCGGGCATACAATTGCAGTTGATAATATTAATCAACCTCGTATGCTTTCCACGTACGTTCTTGTATACAATTCCGATTGGGGCAAATATTCTCCTTATGCCCCAAAATACGGGGTTAATTTGCTTGTTGAAAATGATATTATAACAAAAGCATCTGCAAATCCTATCTTAATCCCGCAAGGCGGTTATGTAATTTCAGGGCCAAAATCTGTTTTATATCCTCTTTTAGAAAAGAAAGATGCTAAATTATCTGTTAATACTAACCCTGAATGGAAAAATGTTAGACATATAATTAGCGGCGGTCCGTATTTGGTAAAAGATGATGAAATTTTTGTTGATATGACGGCGCAAAAACTTGGTGCTATAGGAGGCAGAAATCCAAGAAGTGCTATAGGCTATACTGCCGATAATAATTTGATTCTTGTTGCAGTTGACGGACGAGAAGGCAGCTCTATCGGAATGACTTTGATGGAGTTGGCAACCTTTATGAAGTCTATCGGCTGTACAAATGCTATAAATCTTGATGGAGGCGGCTCTACCGTAATGTATGTAAATGGTCAGGTAGTAAATAATCCTGTACAAAAAGGCGGCATCCCGCTCTCCAATGCTATTGTTTTATCTGAATTGGAATAATTATCTGGAAATATTTTGATCAATTATGTCCGAAACCCAAGGAATATAACTGTACTTTCCTTGGAATGATGTTATTGATAAATAAATCAAAAATCCGTATATTACCACTTGAATAAATGAATAGTCAAATAATAACGGCATATTTAACAAGAACGTAATTTGCGCAACAATCTTGTTAATAAGCGGTATATAGCTAAGCAAATTTGATATCCAGCCAACTAATATAGATAACACAGCAAAAAGCAGCGACAAAAATATAGACTGGAAAATATGGTATTGTAAAAAATGTTTTAGTTTTGCCTTTGTAAATAAAGCAATTATAAACCAAATAAATCCAACAAACCCCATTGTCAGGTATGTTAAGGGCGCAATTATTTTTTCAATGGGTGATGGTTCTACTCTCATACCGGTTGACCATTCCTTTTTTTATCAATATATTCATCTAAAACTTGATTATAAATCAGTCTGTATTCATCATTTTCAGGTGAAATGTTTATTGAAGATTTGTATGAACCAATAGCTTGTTCTATTTCACCTTTAAGATAATGAGCATTGCCTAAAAGCATATATGTTTCGGCGCTGTTTGGTTTTAATCTCAGACATTCTTTGTACAAATCCATTGCCAAATCTATAAAGTTGAAGTTTGTATAAAGGTTAGCAAGAAGAGTTTGTGCATCAATTTCATTTGGCTGAACTCCGATTGCTCTTTTATACATTTCAACAGCCATTTCGTATTCGCCAAATTCAGAAAGTGCGATTGCATAGCAAATATATGCCTTGTAGTTGTCCCCTTCCATTTTTAATGCTTTTTCAAAATAACTGTATGCATTTTCTCTTTGTTTCATCAATGTTAAAGTGTTTCCGAGACAAATTGCAACTACTTTATTATCTGGATTCAAAACAAATACTTTTTTGTATAATTCTAAAGCTGTTTCATAATCGAAAAGCTTGAAACAAACATTACCCATATCAATTAATGCTGTGAGGTTTTCGGGATCAAGTGAAAGTGCTTTTTCATAATATGCTTTTGCTTCAATATAATCTTCATTATCCTGATATAAAAGTGCAATAGCATTATAAATTTCAGGGTTAGTCGAATTCAAATCAATTGCTCTGTTGTAATAAAAAAGTGCTTTCGGAAAGTTTTTCCATTCTGCAAAAACATTACCCATATTATAATAAATCAAAAAGTTTTTAGGATTGATTTCCAGTGCTTTATTGTAATAAGAAAGGGATTTTCTGAAATCTTTTTCATAAAACCACATTGTACCCATACCAACCAAAGCCTGAACATCATCTGGTTTTATTGTCAAAAGACTTTCCAACACAGACATAACTTTGTCATAATCTTCAATTTGAAGATATAATTCCGACAATCTGTGGTAATTTTCCACATTTTGCGGATCTTTTGCCATTTCTAATACAAGTTCTTCGATTTTTTTGTTCAACTCTTCTCTGTTCATTTATTATTCCTCTAGGTACTCTTCTATACCATAATTCTACACTATTTGACATATTTTGCAATATGTTGAGAAATATTAATACTCTTTGTATTCCTTGGATAATTCTTTCCATTCATTTTCAGAAATTTGAAAGGCGTTATTCCAAAATTTTTCAATAGCGTATGTTTCGCGTTCATCTTTATGAAGAATATGAACAATCACATCTCCGTAATCCAACAGATTCCAGCGATTTTTTGCGTCATTTTCAACCCTCAATGGTGAGCGTGTAAAATGTTCTTTAATTTTGTCTTTTACCTGATTCATTAAAGCTTTTACTTGCGGTGTAGAATCACCGGTTACAATCACAAAATAGTCCGCAAGTGAAGATACATTACTTATGTTCAATATCGTAATGTTTTTTCCTAATTTATCGTCAAGTACGCGTGCAATAGTGCATGCTAATTTTTTTGAATCAGTATCTGTCATAAAATTCCCTTTATGCTCTCGGCATTTCAATCATATCAACTCTGCGTTTGTGTCTTCCGCCTTCAAATCCGGTTTTTAACCAGATATCAACGATATCAAGAGCAAGGTGTTCACCGATTACACGCTCGCCAAGGCAAAGAATATTAGCATTGTTGTGTGCTCTGGAAACTCTTGCGGAATACGTATCTCCGCACAGTGCAGCTCTTATGTTTCTGACTTTATTTGCTGCAATAGACATCCCAATACCTGTTCCGCAAACCAAAATTCCTCTGTCAACTTCGCCTGTTGCAACTAATCTTGCAACTTTTTGTGCAATTTCGGGATAATCGCATGATTCGCGAGTGTAAGTTCCGACATCTACAAATTCTATATTTCTTGCTTTTAAGTAATCTATTATTGATTCCTTGTAATTAAAACCGCCGTGGTCTGAACCAATTGCAACCTTTAAATTTTCCATTCAAAACTCCTTTGTATAACAATATTCGCAATCTTGCCCTATAATTATACAAAAATTTCCCCGTCTTGACAATGTCTTGTAAATAAATATAAAAAAAAAGAGGCTTTTGCCTCTTTTTATTCTGTTATACCAAGTGTTTGTTTTATTTCAGTTACAGCTGCTGCTGGAATTGTTATTGTTTGTCCAGGTCTTACTGCATAATTTTTATAGTTAGTTACTTTACCTGAACCTTGTTGATATTTTGCTCCAGTGCCACTCAAACCTTGTTGAGCTTGGTACTTATTCAATATATTCAGTACAGTTTGCCATGTACCTGAGCCTTTTGCTTTAGCATCGGCATCTGACATGCCAAGTGCTTGTGCTATTGCGTATGATATACCAACTTTATCTGATCTAATGGTAATTTCTAAATTGTTTCCAGTACCAGTTTCTGTTGTCGGATTAGTTGGTTTTGTCGGATCAGTCGCTGTTGTTGGCTCAGTCGCTGTCGTCGGATCAGTTGCTGTTGTTGGCTCAGTCGCTGTCGTTGGATTTGTTGGTGTTGTTGGGTTAGTTGCAGTTGTTGGAGAGGTAGGTTGAGTTGATGTAGTTGGTTCTGGTGTTTCTGATGCACTCAGACATTCTTCGAGTTTAGCTTTTAACTCATCATATGAACCTACTTTTTCAGCAGTTCCGTCTTTGTGTTGTAAAATAAATGACCCATCTGACAAAGGACTATACGATTTGTATTTATCTTTTACTTTATCAAGTTTCATATATACATCTAAGTCAGCTTTTTGCTCACTTGTCAAACCTTTGGTCTCTTTACCGCCGGCGCCTTCGGTTTTGCCGCCGCCTCCACCGCCGAATATTGCACTAAAAATATTGCCCAAGAATGACATTCCCATGCCACCCAGCATAGTCCATTGCATCCATTTTGGCATACTCATTCCATCATTATAGAAGCCTGTATCAGCGTAATTGTTTACGACAACTCTTGGACCGCCAAAGCCAAAGACACTGACATTTCGCATATTCGTAAATTGTCCTGCAAACAATCGACTATTCAACTGACGTCTGCCGCATCCGGGATTGTAGCCCGTAATGCCCCAACTTCCGTTCATGTTGGATCTCCTTATTTTATATTCTCTTATATATATAAAGTATATATGTTTTACATAATTGCGTATATAAGAATAATCTGTAACAAAAGTTTACAATATAAGAAAATTATATTTTATTTGCTTAAATCTCAAGTCCGCCCAATGTGCTGTATGACGATATTTCTTTTAATTTCGGGTAATCATTTATATCATATTTTTTTATAAAATCTATTGCTTCATTTCTTGCTGTTTCTAAAATCTTGGCATCTCTTACTATGTCTGAGATAATTAAATCCGGTAAGCCGCTTTGTCTTGTCCCTAAGAATTCTCCAGGACCTCTCAATTGTAAATCTTTTTCTGCTATCACAAATCCGTCATTTGTCTGTGTCATTATGTTCAGACGTTCTTTTGTTTCTTGAGATTTTGTTGAGGTATGTAGTATACAATATGATTGCAAATCGCTTCTACCTACACGTCCGCGCAATTGATGAAGCTGTGAAAGCCCAAATCGTTCAGCATTTTCAATAAGCATGACTGTTGCATTCGGAACATCAACACCTACTTCTACAACCGTCGTTGAAACAAGTATGTCATATTTTTTTTCTTTAAAATCTTTCATTACCTGTTCTTTTTCTGAGTTTTTTAGTTTTCCGTGTAAAAGTCCTATTTTAAATTGCGGGAATACATCTTTTTGTAATCTTTCAGCCTCAATTGTTGCTGCTTTTGCAGACAATGTTTCACTTTCATCAATTAAAGGATAGACAATGTAACATTGTCTTCCTTCTTCAATTTGAGATTTAATATGTTCATAAACACCTCTGTGCGAGGTTACAAGCGAAGTCTTTATAGGTTTTCTGCCTTTAGGCAGTTCATCAATAATTGTCAAATCCAGGTCGCCATGAACTGTTAATGCTAATGTCCTTGGAATTGGAGTAGCAGTCATTGTAAGCATTTGCGGGTTTTGAGATTTCTTTTTTAATACATTTCTTTGTTTTACCCCAAATCTGTGCTGTTCATCGACTACAATAGCACCAAGATTGTTGAATTCAACATCTTCTTGGATAAGAGCATGTGTTCCTACTGCAATATTCATTTGCCCGTTTCTTAAATCGGTTCTGAATTTTTCTCTTATTTTTTTGCCTTGGCTGCCTAAAAACAAACCGACAGACAATCCCATTGGTGTAAGCCATTCAACCAAATTATTGTAATGTTGTTGTGCCAAAATTTCTGTCGGTGCCATAATTGCTCCTTGGTAACCATTTTCAACTCCGGCAAGAAGCATTATCGTTGCAACTACGGTTTTGCCGCTTCCTACATCGCCTTGAAGCAGACGTGCCATAGGTACATCTGAATTTAAGTCATGCAATATTTCATTAACTGCCTTTTTTTGTCCACCCGTTAATTCAAACGGTAAATTGTTTATGAATTGTTTTACAAGCCCTTTTTCGGATATTTTTAAAGATAGTGCATTATGGTTGTTTGAATTTTCTTCTCTTAGTCTTACAAGTTTTAACTGTATAAGGAAAAGTTCTTCAAAAATAAGTGAAAATCTTGCTTGTTCCAAAAGTTCCATTGTCTCAGGAAAATGTACCTGTTCTACTGCTGTTTTTTTATCAAGAATACCATATTTTTCTCTGATAAAATCCGGTAAGACATTTTCTATGTCATTTTTAAATGTTTGAATTGCATTATAGATTGCTCTTCTTAAAACTTTAATGCTTAAATCTTCACAAACAGTATAGATTGGTACTATACGTGCTAAATTAAGATTAGAATTTTTGTCTTCTAAAAATTCCCCTGTCATAATTGAATAATTTGGTTTGTCAAAAGTTAATTTGTTATCGTAATTATTTAGTTTAACTTTACCTGAAATCATTATGCCTGCATTAACAGGAAATTGTGCTTTTATTCGTTCAAGCATAAAGCGGTTTGCCTTTGCTTGGAAAAATCCAAGTTCCATTTGTCCGCTTTCATCTGCAATTTTTACTTTAACTACAGCTAGATTATTTTTTGAATTGAATGCGGATACTGATTTTATATACCCGAAAACAGTTGTAGTTTCGCCTTCTTTTAAGTCTTTGATAAGTGTTCTTTCAGAATAATCAATATGTTTTTTAGGAAAATACATTATTAAATCGTAGGCGCTATATATTCCGAGTTTATTTAATTTATATGCTATTTTTGGTCCTACACCCTTTATATACATTACATCAGTATCTTTGGACGATTTTTGATTGAGATTGTCAGTTTGTATTTGCGGTTTTACTTCTGATTTAAGTACTTTAATAAGGTTATCAATGCTTCGTCTGCGCTCATTTACGCCGGCAAAAGGATAGTGCTCAAATGCTTCTACAAGCACTGCCCATTTAGGATTTTTTTTAGAAAGCTTGTAATATCTTTTAGCCTCGTTTTTGATAAAAGTTGAGAAAGCTTGTTTTTTGCCATGAATATCTATGTATTTATATTGCATTTCAATTTCTATGGCTTTTTTAAGTTGTTCAAGATTATCAATCACTTAGCTTTAAAACCTCATAGATATCCATCTTTTTAGATTTTCCGCGGATAGTAACATCTGCTATTTTTATAACATCAACAATATCACTTACATGGGAATAAGTTGAACTGCTTATTAATAAATTTGTTTTGTACACTTTATTATAACTTTCAATACGGCTTGCAAGGTTTACGGTATCGCCAATTACAGTGTATTCAAGGCGTTTCTCAGATCCAATGTTTCCTACGAAAGCTTCTCCTGTATTTATTCCAATTCCAATTTCAATCTTGGGTTTACCCTCCTGAAGCCATTTTTCTCTAAGCTGTTCTACTTTTTTAAGCATTTCTACTGCGCATTTTACTGCATTTTGTGAATGGTTCAAATCTTGTATAGGTTCTCCAAAAATTGCCATAACCGCATCGCCTATAAATTTGTTAATAACGCCGTTATATTTAGTAATAATTGGCTCCATTTCCGAGAAGTATTCGTTCAAAATCATTGAGACTTCTTCTGCGGTCATCTTTTCGCTCATGCTTGTGAAACCTCTTATATCGGAGAATAGAACGGTTACATTTGCTTTTTTCCCGCCAAGTTTTATATCATCAATGTTTTGAACAACATTTTTCATAATATCTTGCGATAAGTATTTTCCCATAGCATTTTTGATTTTTTCTTTGTTCTTGCCTTCCAAAATAAATCGGTAAGAATATCCGAAAATCATAGTGCTGATTTGTACTGCAAGCGGTGTAATTACAAGCGGAACAATGTTGTTTGCAAATGCTAATATGCAAATGATAAAATATAAAATAGCCATCCCCATAAGAGTTAGCAATGACGGTAAAAATGGCATTACCCTAATAATTGAGAATGACAATATACTCATCAAAATTATTATTGCCATATTTTGTCCGGCCGTAAGCGGATATAAAAACTCATTATGCAGGAAATTATCCAATATGGTGGCTTGAACGTCAGGACCTGAATGTTTTGATGAAATCGGAGTCTCTAAAGTATCTTCAGCCTCATTACTTGCATTAATCCCTATTATTACAGCTTTATTGTTAAAAATAGCAGGATCGATTAGTGGTTTTTTGCCGTTTTTTATAAGCCGGTATGAATCGATTATATCTACTGCAGATATTGCATTATGAGTATATTTGTTATCCCTAAATTTATAGAACTTTACCAAATGACCCAGATTCCCGTTTTTTGTGTATTTTATAGGAATCTTTAGATTAGTTTTATTAACCAGAAGGTATTTATTTGTGATTGTTAGTTGATCTGCATCGTTGGCTATTAAGTATGCGTACAGTGAAATAGACGGATATAAATTGTCTTTGTAGTAAATTAAATCGGTTGACTCTCGCATAACTCCGTCAATTTTGTCGATGTCATGATTAGCTGCGCCAATGTGTTGCTGAACATCAAAATATTGTTTTGGAGTCTTTACAATACTATTATAGTAATTTGGACTGTAATCAAAATAGAAATGACTATTATCTGTTATTGAAATAGAATTTTTGTTCTTAAAATCTTCATCGTATACTTTTCCGGTTTCTTCATTATCATATTGCGCAGTTTGGGCAATGTATGCACCAATAAACCTATCTGTTCTTTTTACCGAATCAAAGAGCCGTTTATCTGATTCGGTATTATTTGTATCCATGGCTCTCAAAATGGTATCAAATACGACTACTTTTGGCTTAGAATATTGTAAATAATCAAATATTTCTGCATACAAACTTCTGTCCCAGGGCCATCGATATCTGGATATTGATTTGTTATCAACCATTATTAATATTGTGTCATCTGTACTTTCAACTGTAGCTTTTGAATTTTGGATAAATATATCGTATATTGAATTTTCCCAAAAAGTGATTGAAATAAAAGATATCAATGCAATAAGAAATAATTGCAACAGTATGGTCTTAAAAAAGAACGCTTTCCCCTTAAATATTTTCATATTTCCCCTTTTATTATATTATGATATAATAAATTTCAAAAAAAGGATAGTTTATGACAGAAAATTTAATTCAATTGCTTTATAAGGAAAAAATATGCCCCATTATTAGAAATAAAGATGCTAAATCAGTTGTTGATATTGCTCATGCATTATGTGACGGCGGAATTAATGTTATGGAAATAAATGTTCAAAATACTTCAATTTATAAAGCAATAGAAGAGGTTAGCGGTTTTGTAAATGTATGTGCAGGTGGAATAATTACTTCTGCTCAAGCTGATGCAGCTATCAAATCCGGTGCTAAACTCTTGTCTTCTCCGATTTTTTCAATGAATCTTGTTAAACTTTCAAAAGATAAAGGCATACCTTTTATTGCCGGAACTTCAACAGCAAATGAAGCTTATGCGGCTTGGAAAGC